>JACPNC010000002.1 GCA_016185685.1 Candidatus Woesearchaeota archaeon
CGGTATATCTCTTTCATCCGTTTTTGGGCTAATTCTGGGTTTTCTATTTCTTGGACTCTCTCATAACCTACTTGGGCTAACCATTGCTTAAACGGCTCCACTTTAGGGGAGGGAATAGATTGAATAATCCTAAACATATTTTTAGTAGTAGCGCAATCTGTAGGTCTCAATTTGCCATCTTCCGCCATTAATTTCAACTGTCCGATTTTTTCGGACACTTCAAAACCTTCTTCTATAAGTTTGGTTTTTAGGTCAGACCAATACTTTCTAGCTCTATTTGTTTTTGTTAATACTTCTATTATGTCAACTACTGAGAACCACCATTCATCATTAAACCAAGCTCTGCGGATATTTTTTCCTTCAAATACCACTAACGCTTTTTCTTCTGGAATCATAACACTTCATGAAGCGACTCCCTTTATATATTCTACCCGCAGCTGTCCAGTGTGTCCATTGGCTTCTTAAAATGTCTAAAATAAGAAAAATTTAGGGAATGAAAGCTTCCAGCACTGGACAAAGGAAGTTGACTTGTGGGTGTGAGAAAGTTGATTGAGGAAAGTTAGACTCTTTTTTTTTTTGGATTTGATAATAAAGAAGTCTCCTAGAAATGTTTTTATAGATGTGTAAATATTTATCTATTTATAATGGGATATTGTAAAAATTGTGGTTTACAACTGGAAGATAAAGATAAATTTTGTGAAAAGTGCGGAAGTAAATTAACTTCTAAAAAAAATTCTACTTTTAAAAAAATAAATAGTAAATCCGATGTTGATGCTTCTTCATCAAACAAACACATTTTACCCGCAATTTTTAGTTTTTTTATTCCCTCACTTGGACAATTCATTAAAGGACAAGTTAAGTGGGGGTTAATAATTTTGTTGTGGTTTATTCTTGGTAATTCATTAATATTTGCGGCGTTATCAGGAACATTTAATTGGTTAACAACTGTAGTTGTGGTAATTTATAACTTATCTCTTTGGATTTATCAAATTCATGATGCTTATAATGCTCCGGAAAAAGAAGTAAAAGAAAAGTAAGTTTTTTATCAAATTACTTCGCTCGCGCAGAATCTATATACAATCTTCCTAAATTCTCCATACATTTTTTAAACCACCCTCTTTTTTTGTTCTATAATTGGGCCAGTAGCGTAATCCGGTACGGGAAGCCTTTTTGCTTTCCGGTGGAGAATATCGCGCACCCATGGCATGGGTGAGACTTCGGGTTCAAAATGCAGATTTTTTTTCAAAAAATCTGCATAGAAAGTCCCGACTGGTCCATTTTTTTAATTAGAAAACAAAACATTTAAATCTCTTAAATCTTTCTATCTTTTATGGCTTACGCAGTAATGCACATCTTGGCGGTCATTATCTTCCTTGACCTCTTAAGACACTACGTATTTAAGAAAAATAAATTTCCCCGCTACTTGGTAGTTCTCGGCGGAATTGCTGGACTTGCGCCAGATATAGATATTCCTCTTGGTGGATTGTTGCATCTCATCACCGGAAAAGAAATTCTTTCTCACGGCACTCTTACTCATAGTTTTCTACTTGCACTTGCTTTCTTTGCTGTAGGTATTTTTCTGCATTCTAAAAAAAATTATGTCTGGTCAAGAATCAGTAATGTCATTGGCGTAGGAATATTTTTTCATATCTTGTTAGACTGTTTTTACGGAAGCGGAATGGAAAAGTTTTTTCTCTGGCCTTTCACAAAAATATTAAGTGCCTGCAATCTTTGGGACCTCTATCCATACGGCAACCATATTGACGCAGTGTTGTTAGTTCTCTGGCTGGTGCATGAAGAGGTGCATCAAAAAGTGAAAGATTGGTTCTAAGCCATTTTTCCCAATCTGCTTCTGCCACAATAACCTTTTAATACCCATCCTCTTTTTTGCTTAATATATGCCTGCCTGCGAACTTTGCGGAAAACAAACGGAATTGGTAACTGCATCAGTGGAAGGTGCTGATTTAGAAGTCTGTTCCAACTGTGCAAGGCATGGGACTATTAAAAGAAAGGCACTAGTCCAATCATACCGACCAAAACCTTTGCCGCAACTTCCTGAGGAAACCGTGGTGAAGAATTTTGCTATTATGCTTCGCTTAGAACGCGAAAAACGCGGTTTAACACAGGAAGATTTTGCCAAATTATTGCAAGAAAAAGAGAGTATTGTTACCAAATGGGAATCTGGTTCTTTATTGCCAGAGGTTGCTATTGCTAAAAAGCTGGAAAAAATTCTTGGTCTTTCCGTAGTAGAAATAGAAAAAAGAGAAGCTTTGCTACCGCCAAAATTACGCAACGATGTGCTCACTTTAGGAGATATGATTAAAGTGAGGAAACGGAAATGAATCCGATAACAACAAGTAAGATTATAAAAAAGAGTAAGAGCAAAAAATGATCATCACTTTCTTGGACATTGTTTTGGTAAGTTCCTATTTCTTGCTCTTATTTCTTTCCATTTTTTGGCTGTTAGTACTTTTTTCTCCACAAAAAGAACTTTCTTCTTCTGAAGCGAAGCAACCTTTCCGCCAGCCAACGTTTGCTTCTATCGTACCTGCGTTCAACGAAGAAAAAGGAATTGCTGTAACTCTACAATCATTGTGTGATCTTGATTATCCTATAGAAAAAAGGGAAATTATGGTAGTTAATGACGGTTCTACTGACAAAACAGGAGAAGTAGTTGAAAAATTTATTCAATCTCATCCAAATCATAATATCACGCTGATTAATCAAGAAAATCGTGGGAAAGGGGCGGCCATGAATCGCGGATTAGCTTCCATACATGCTGAATTTTTTGCCTGTCTTGATGCGGATTCTTCAGTTGCGCCGAATGCTCTTCAGGTCATGCTCCCTCTCTTTGATGAAAATCCAAAACTCGCCGCGGTGTGCCCCTTGCTTAAAGTAAAGCAGCCGCAGAACATTCTGCAGAAAGTACAATGGACAGAATATGTAATTAATATGTTTTACAAATTTCTTAATTCAAAAATACATTGTATTCACGTAACTCCTGGCCCATTTAGCGTATATCGTACTGAAGTCATCTCTCGACTAGGCGGTTATGATGAAAAAACCATTACTGAAGATTTAGAAATAGCTATTCGTCTGCAAAAATATCATTATCAAATCTCTCAAACATTTGCAACCGCCGTAGAAACAGAATCTCCTCGCACTTGGAAATCTCTTTTTCGCCAGCGTGTCCGGTGGTATCGTGGGAGTGTAGACAATAGTATTGCTTATCGTGATCTTATGTTTAACAAAAAATATGGTGACTTTGGAGTCATGCGCATGCCGACCATTATTGCATCGGGAGCTATTGCTATCATTCTTACCGTTGCTCTGGCACAGGATTTTTTGAAAAATATGTTACACGCATTTTTTTCACTGAAAGAAATAAATTTTGATATTTTTACTTTACTTAAAAATTATCAATTTCACATTGATTTTCTTGGCCTTCCTTTTTTTAAGCTTACCATCGCGTTTACTATGGTCTGCTTAAGTTTTTTTGTAATGTATGCTTCTTTTAAGTTGGTTGGGGAAAAAATAACTCGTTACGGAAGGACTTGGACTTCTATGATGACTTACTTACTGATATATTCTTTTTTCATTACCACTGTATGGATTTATATTGCGTATTCCTATTTGAGCAACAGAAAAACTGGGTGGTTAAAATGAATCAGACTGGAAATCACACTACTGGACAAAAAATTAATACTGAAGGACAAAAAATCAATACTGGAAGAAATCTTAGCACCAAGAAATATCTCGTTGCTTTTGTACTTACGATTATTATTTTTACGGGAGGGATATTTTTAGGTATGCTTTTTGAAAAAGTCCAGCTTAACAGTTCTGAAAAAACCATTCTCAACGAGAAAGTAAGTTTGCAAAGTTTGCAGTTGCAACAAAAATATATTGAATCTGGGACGAATTGCACTGGCTTGAACAAAGTCTTGCAAACTAACATTAATGATCTTACCAGAAAAATGCAGGAAGTTGCCGAATATCAAAAGAAAGCCATTTTTAGCCAGGATAAATTTGATCTCCAATTGCGTGATTATTTTCTCACTGAAATTCAATTTTTCCTCATTTCTCAGGAAATCAACAAAAAATGTCCCAAAGATAATGTTAATATTCTTTATTTTTACGATGAAAATGCTTTTGATACACAGGGAGATATTCTGGATTACGTAAAGAAAGTCTTTGGTGATAGCGTGCTGATTTTTTCATTTGATTCTGCTTTCAAAAAAGAGCCCATGATTGATGTTCTCATGGCTAGCTATGGCATCACTAAATTCCCATCCGTTGTTATTGAAGAAAACGTTTTTCAAGATCATACTTCTGTTGAGACCATTTTTAAAGTGGTCTGTGATGAGTTTGAAAGTCAAGGGAGAAAAGTTCCGGTGAAATGCGCAACAGTTAATTTAAACTAATTAAAGAACGTTTTTGTGGGATTCATCTTTCTTATACTCTTATTTTTTTACCGTAAATCCTTTCGCTTCTAAAATCCGTGTAACGGAAGCATCAATTTGTTTTTCAGAAAGTTCTCTATTATCGACCGCCGTTTTTATCACTTGAATCATGCGGTAAATCTCATGAGGATTTTTATCAAAATTAAGAATGATATCATTTCCTGCTTTAAAGAGAGCAATGTACATGCTATCGGGATGATTGAAATAATTTTTTAATCCCAACATGTGTATTTCATCGGAGATGATTAATCCGTTAAATTTTTTTCTGAGACCAGCGATAACTTCTGGAGAGACTACTGCGGGAACTTCACTCGAATTTACCACTCCGTTACTAATGATATGGCTCACCATTATTGCCTTTGCCTCTTTTTTTTCTGTTAAATAATCATAAGGGTAAAGATCAGAAGAATCTATCTCTGCGGCAACGATAAACTTATGCGGATCTTTTACTACCAGAGTTTTTCCAGGATAATGTTTTACTGTTCCTATGACTCCCTGTGCTTGTAAACCAAGTAGGTAAGATTCTGCCAGTTGGGCAATATTTTTTTCATCTCCGGGGAAAGTGCGGCATTTCCAAATATGGTCATCTAAATCAACTACCGGGGCAAAATTAAGAGTAAATCCTATTCTATGCAAAAATTTTCCTTCTTCATAACCTTTTTCAAATGCTGCTCCAAGAGTGGTAATCTCTGCAGCTGCAGGAAAAGTTCTAATATTATCAAAAGGGGAAACGCACCCTTCTAGATCTGCGGTAATAAAAGCAGGAATGGGCATTTCATACTGAAAATCAATAATAGTGTTATTATACACCCACTCAGTTTGCATAGCATAAAAATGAATCCCGCCCACCTGCATATTTTTCCAAGCCCGCATATTTTCTGAAAGTCCAGCCACAACAATCATCTGGGCAATTTTTTGTTCTAAAGTGAGTTTATCTATATCTATGATTTTATTTTTTGTATTTACCTCTGGTTGTTGGGGAATTAACCACCCTTTAGCTTTTACTATTTGAAATGAGCCAAGAAAAATTATCAGCACTAGAAGTACAAAAAATATTTTTTTATGAGTTTGACGTTTTATTTGTCTCATTTTTATGGCCTTCTATTTTTTCACTCTTACATCCTTACACTTTATATTACCAAAATATCACCAAAATGCTTGTTGTTGACAGTAGTGATATGCTTTATTATTTAGCCGATAGCTTGCTGTTCCAGTTCCTGTTTGGCATACGCGATCAGCCCTGCCAAAGAGTGATTCTTTTGTTTCTTTTTTGCAGCTTAATTGTTGTCTTGCTTGTAGGCAGCATCGATCAAGGTCATTCCAAGGTGTGACTTCCTCTTTCCAGGAGATAAAGCACAATGGCTCTTCTTTATCTAAGCGGTAAGCAACTTCTCCTGCAGAGGGAAAAGTAAAACCTAACAGATTAAGAGATAGGAGACAAACGAGTATTCCTAGTGAAACATTCATGATGAACCACTGTTTTATGGAAAGCATACTGTTGTTAAAGAAAATAATTATATAAATGTATCTCTGACTATTTTTCTGCAGGATTACCACGTATAGCGAAGGCACTAAATTATCATACTTTTTTCTGCCTGAGCTATATATGAAAGCGGAAATATGAGGTACGAATATTTAGTGCTTTCAGTGTATCTCTTCTGGGAAAAATTCCCACACTTCGTAACCTTTTTGTGAGAAGCGCAACTTAAATCTTTCATTTCTTAAAAGGAAGAAGAGTCCCTGCTCTGTTGAAAAGTCCTTCCTCATTTCTGGGGTAAGGTAAATAAAAGTAATATTTTGCTCTTGAAGGAGGGGAAAGGTCGTAGAAATATATGTCGATTTTACGATCTCTTCAACATTTTTTTCTTTCTCTTTATTCTGCTCATGAGGGAAAATATATGGATCTCGTTCTGCAAAGTAATCAAGGTAATAACTATGCTCTGTCAAAGAAAAAATTTTTGCTGAAACTGGGATATTTTCCCGCATCCAGGAAAATGCATTTACTTCATCCCAAGAAGGGGAAATCTGGCTTTGCTCCTTAAATGAAATGAGGAATGTTAAAAGCACGCCCAAAATTATGGCAAAAAGAGTAAACCATTTAACGACGGGAATTATCCATTTCCTGTCATAAAAATAAAGTACTCCTTCTCCTGCAAAAAAAGCAATCATCAGAGCAAAAAAAATATAATTTCTTTGCACAAAGAGAGTGCCAAGAAAACTTCCGCCTAATAAAAGATATGATCTGCGCAGATGTGTTTTTTTCCAGCAGGTGACAACTCCGATACAAGCGAGTAAAACAATAAAAATACTTATTCCTTCAGAACCCAGTTCTGCAAAAAGCGTTTTTAAAAGCGATTCCTGTTGAAATGGCCCCAGTAGCAATGGCGAGTTAAAGAAGAAGAATTGTGCCGTAAGTGCAAAACAAAGCATTGTGAGAAGCAGTATCGTGATTATTTTTCTTTCCTTTCTTCCAATTAAAATAAAGAAAAGAAGCAGGACAAGAAGAGAGGAAGTGAAAATATCTACCATCATTGTCGCAAGAAATGGAATGGGGGAGAAATATTGTAACCACTTTTTTTTATGGAAAAAAAGGAAAATTCCTAAGAGAAAAAGAAAAAGAGAGATGCTTTGAAAAGTTAACGTTGTGAATGAAAATGTAAACGCGGGCGTAAGAAATAAAAAGAGACAGAAAAAAAAGATACTCTCCTGTGAAAATTCCAACTGTAAAGCAAGATGTCTCAGCAGCAGAAAGCAAAAGAAACCAATCAAGGGAGGAAAAATCCAAACCCAGCTTAATTCTGTTTCAGGGATGTGCAAAAAAGTGAGAAGATAATATGTTTGGTTTCCTGCAAGGAATACTTTCTGCTTAAGAATACGTAGAAGGAAAAAGCTCCCGCAAACAAAGAAAAAAAGCAAAAGAAAGAGTTTCTTCTGGTGTTTAAAAAGTCTCGGAAGTATGGGGATATTTTTCACACTTATTTCTTCTCCAACGCGCATTTGCGTTCATAAATTTTAATCGCGTTGTGATTATAGACTAAATGAAAGCATTCTGGGGAGAGGTAACTTAAGCGTTTTAGTTGGTAGTGCTGTTGTGCATGTGGCGTGAATACCACGTATTTGATATTGTATTTTTCTAGTAAATGTAGCGCTTGTGTTTGAAATTGTGTTTTGTATACTAAATTAACATCTGAAAATCGTTCTTCTGCATCATCTCTTAAGCTAAATTGATCATCCATAACATTCTTTCTTTTACCTATTGCGGTCAATAAATGTCCTTCTTCTCCTAAAGTCATTACCGTGGTATTTTTTTCTATATGGGTATTTAACCATTCAAATGCTTTTACTTCTTCAGCAGAAGGGACGCTCTGGTGAATGGCAGTAGAAAGTGCAGGATAGACAGTAGTAACCAGTAGTCCTAAAAAAATAATGGTAGTTATTTTCTGAAGAGTTAAAGAAAATTTAGTTTTTCGCAAAAAAGGTAAAATTCCATCGTAAAAATTTGCAAATAAAATTGCTAACAGAATTCCTAAAACACTTAATCCTAATTTCACAGGCAGGAACCGTAAAAAAGTAAAGAGTATAGCGGCCACTGCAAGACCTATTAACAGGAAAGTTTTTGGTTCTTTTACAGAAGAAAGAGAACGGAAAATAACAAAAATACCTGTAATTAAAGGAATAAAACTTACTAAGATAATGCCGTGGCTTACAGATACTTGTGGAAAATATTGTGGAAGTATTGCGGTGGGAATATTTTGCCATATAAAACTAATTCCTTCTTTTTTTAAGACCTCACTAAAAAAAATAAACTGGATCCAAAGATAAAAGAAAGTGGAGGCAATAAACAATTCCCATTCTTCTTTTGGCAGTTTTTTGCTTTCGGCAAGTGAAATAAGAAAATAAATCCCAAAACCCACAAGTAGGAGAATCGTGGCAGAGCTAGTAAGACAGGCTAGAAAAAAAGTGAGAAAATAAATGTAAACGTACTTTTTTTTTTGTTGTGCATGTTTTTCTCCTTGCTGAAGTTTAAGAAATACATATATTGCAAAAAAAAGTAAAGGCAGGAATAAACTGTGTGGAGTGAATGCATTTGTAGAAAAAAGTGCAGGTAAAAAACCCGCAATGCCTGCTGCAAATAAGCTTCCGTTAGTGGAATTTCCTAATTCTTTAGCGATAAAGTAAGTCAGTAAAACCAGAAGGGCAAGAAAAAGATTAGGAAGTGTTTTTGCTACAAATTCTAATGGTAAGAAGAGGTCAAAAAAAGCGGTAAGGTAATGAAAAAATGGTAAAAATACTAATTCTCTTCCGCCATAGGAAAGGGGATCTTGATATAATGGTAAACCGGTTGCAGTAATATATTCTGTCTGTCGTAGATGAAAATATGATTCATAGGTAAATGTGGGCAATAGAAAAGCGAGAATCAGCCTTACCAAAAGGGCACAAAAAAATATCCCCCACAAAAATTGCTTTGTTTTTTCCATACAGAAAGGAAAATGAGAGGATTTTATAAACTTAAGGGAAAAAGGTAATGGATACTGCCCAATAACAGAAATATTTATATCCCTTTCTTAGTTTCACAATTTTATGACAAAGATTTCTACGGGCATAAAGTTCCTTGATGCTTTTTTGGATGGTGGCTATGATGCGGAAGTTGTAACCACTATCTATGGTCCTTCCGGTAGCGGCAAGACTAATCTCTGCCTTCTTGCAGCCGTGCACACTACGCATACTGGGAAAAAAGTACTTTTTGTGGATACTGAAGGAGGAATTGCGGTTGAACGTATCAAACAGCTCAGCAAAAACTATGAGAAAGTTTTGCAGCGCATCATGTTTTTTAATCCCACAACTTTTGCTGAGCAGGATCAGTTTTTGAGTAAATTAAAAAATCTCATTAATGATAAAGTAGGACTTATTGTGGTAGATTCCGTTTCCATGCTGTACCGAGTGGAATTAGGAAAACACGAAGAAACTCAGGAAGTAAATGCCGCCTTAGGAAGACAGCTTGCTGCATTGGTAGGTTTAGCCAGAAAAAAACATATTCCTGTTCTTGTTACTAACCAAGTATATGCCGATTTCAACCAGCAAGAGCAGGTGAAAATGGTGGGCGGCGACTTGTTAAAGTATAGTTCTAAGTGTCTGATGGAACTGCAGAAGCTTGGCGATAGACAAGTTCGCAACCTCGTCCCGACTCGGAGCATTCATTCGGAACAGAACGGAGTGACAGAACTTGCTAATTGCCGCGGGCTAGTGCTAAGAAAACATCGTTCTCTTCCTGAAGGTAAAATGTTGAGATTTAAGATCGTGCAGGAAGGGATAGAGGAAGTGAAATGACAAACAACTTAATAAAAACTCATAAAAATTCTTTATAAAAATTTCTCAAAACCTATGAAAGCTGATGCATTCAGGGTTCCTAAAATTTTTTTTGAGATTTTCAGGAACCTTTATAAATAACCCTCCAATTTACCGTAGTATAGCCAACCTTCATCTCCAAGGGGATCAAGATCGCTGCATGAGGCAAAAAAAAATGCAGACTTAGAATATTCTAAGTTACATTTTTTGAGCATGCTTCATTGTATATAGTAATTGTGAAATATTTCCGAACGTTTTTTCACAATTACTATTAGCAAATGTGTTTTAAAAATATTCGAATACTTAACACATTTGCTATATCAAAAACAGAAAATAAACAATAGAAGAGGATTAAAAAAAATGGTCAACGAACAAGAAAATTTATTATTGGATTCCAACGAATATCTTAAATCCGGTATTCATATTGGAACAAAATTCAGAACCAAGTACATGTCTGATTTTATTTACAAAACCCGGCCGGATGGGTTGAGCGTTTTGAACTTAAAGAAAATTGATGAGCGTATTAAACTGGCAATAAATCTTCTTATGCAGTACAATCCAGAAGATATTTTGGTTGTGAGCAGAAGAGAAAACGGTTGGAGAGCTTTAAAGCAGTTGCAGAAATTTACCGGAATAAAAGTGTTTACTGCGCGTTACCCTCCTGGAATTTTAACTAATCCTCAGTTAGAGACATATATTGAACCTAAAATCATTTTTGTCTGTGATCCTTGGGTAGATTTAAATGCAGTCAAAGACGCTGCTTTGGTGGGTATTCCTGTAATTGCTCTGTGTGATACTAACAATCAATCAAATAATGTTGATTTAGTAGTTCCTGCAAATAATAAAGGAAAAAAATCCGTCGGTTTGGTATTCTTTCTACTTGCCCGCGAATGGCTTTTACGCAAGGGTTTAGTAAAAGAAGGGGAAGAAATGCCTGCCAAGATGGATGATTTTATGGAGGAGTAGGGACCTCTTTTCTTTTTTCTTGACTTTTCATTTCATAAGCATTAAAAACCCTTCTTTACTTCATTTTTTTATGAAAAAAGTAGTCGTTATTGGCGGGGGTACGGGTAATTTTGTTGTTCTTAGGGGTTTAAAAAAATATCCCGTTGACCTTAGCGCAATTGTATCCATGGCTGATGACGGTGGTTCTACCGGAATTCTGCGTGATGAATTAGGCGTCCTTCCTCCTGGAGATGTACGGCAATGTTTGGTTGCCCTTTCTGACTCTAGCAGATTAATGCGCAGCCTGATGAATTACCGTTTTGAAAACGGCGGTTTAGGGGGACATAGTTTTGGCAATCTCCTTCTCTCCGCATTGGAAAAAGTTACCGGCAGCTTTGAAAAAGCAGTAGAAGAAGCGGGAAGAATCCTCTCCATCAAAGGAAAAGTTATTCCAGTAACCACGCATCAAGTGCGTTTAAAGATGGTATTAAAAAACAAGAAAGTTCTTGAAGGCGAAGGTCAAATTTATCAATCTGAAGAAATCGATAAGGGATACGAAAGTCTTTACTTAGAACCTATTCCTGAAGTGAATCGCCGCGCTATTGATGAAATTATGAATGCTGATGTGGTCATTCTCGGTCCGGGTGGATTGCATACTTCACTTATTCCTAATTTGTTAGTTGATGGTATTGCTAAGGCTCTACGCAACACCAAAGCGAAGAAAGTATACATTGCTAATCTTATGAATCGTCGCGGGCAAACTACTGGTTACAAAGTAAGTGATTATTTAAAAGAGATCATACATTACACGGGTAAAGATATATTTGATTTTGTTATTGTGAATAACGAAAAACCTCCAAAAGAATTAATTGAACGCTACGCCCAGGAAGGGGAATTAGTGCAGAACGATCTTGCCCCATCTAATGGCTTTAATCACTCTCGTGTTATTGCTACCCCTTTGCTTGATGATGGTCTTAAAGAGGTACAGGCTGGAGACCTTCTCCGCAGGAATCTTATTCGTCATAATTCAGAAAAAATCGCCCAGGCACTTCTTAAAATTATTGAGGGAGCATAAAATGCAAGCCATAATTTTAGCAGCAGGAAAAGGAAAAAGATTTCCTGGTGATAAGCCAAAGGTATTGCAGCAAGTTGCAGGGAGATCTTTACTTCAACATGTTATCCTGCTCGTCAATACTTTGGGCATAGCAAGAAAAGTAGTGGTCATTGGCCATTTAGGAGAGCAAGTCCAGCAAGGGCTTTCGCAGGAAAAAGATCTTTTTTTTGCTTGGCAAAAAGAACAGCTTGGTACGGGACACGCAGTAAAAATGGCGCTTCCTCATCTTAAAAAAAGCCATGGTGTTTTAATTCTCTATGGTGATGTTCCAGCTTTGCGAAAAGAAACAGTACGCCAATTAATCACGGAGCATCAACACAAAAGAAATACTCTTACTATTTTAACTGCTTCCTTGCAAGATCCAAAGTGGTATGGGAGAATTTTGAAAGATACGAATGGAAAAGTGCTGGGCATCCGAGAAGCAAAAGATTGTACTGTTGAAGAATTGCAAATTAAGGAGATTAATTCAGGAATTATGGTAGTAGAAACTGTATTTTTATACTCGGCTCTGGAAAAACTACGGCCAAATAACCAGCAAGGAGAATATTATTTGACAGATATTGTTGAGCTTGCTTGTCAAGAAGGCAAAGCAGTAAGCACGGTCATTACGCCAGATGAAGATGAAATTAAAGGCGTGAACTCTCCAGAGGAGTTAATAGAAATGGAGAAGATATTTAAGGAAAGAAGCAATTAAGAATAGAAATTATTAAGAACATAAGTCATCGGGGAATATAAACATGATAGTTGTAGATGTTGAAACTACTGGTATAAATCCTCAGTCACATTCCATTGTCAGCATAGGCGCGGTAGATTTTTTTCACCCTGCAAATACTTTTTACTCCGAATGCAACATTTTTGATGGCGCAGAAGTAAGTGAAAAAGCTCTAGAAATAAATGGTTTCTCTCTTGTGGCAATAACCGACAGAAATAAACTTTCTTTAGAACAAGCCATAAAAAAATATTTAGAATGGACTTCAACAGTTTCTCAAAAAACCATTGCGGGAGAAAATCCTACTTTTGATCGCGATTTTTTGCGTGCATCTGCAGAGCGTTACGGGATTGCTTGGCCTTTGGGAAGAAGGGTGGTAGATTTGCATTCCGTAAGTTATGCCGTACATCTCGGTGCAATGTTTGAAGCAGAAGCTTTTTCTCGGCTGTTCTATGGCAAAGTTCTCTTAAGCCAATTTGATAAATTTCCTATCCCAGATTATTTACAAAAGAGGTAAATTCACTTTTTTCCTTACCTTTCGATAACTACGTAAAACAAAAAACTATAAATATAACTTCTTCTTACCCGCATTTATGATGATGGGCTCTGGTATTAAAGCGCAATGTAAAGTTTGCAATGGATTTGCAGTTGCAGATCAATTTCGTTTGCATCCTATTCATCGGCAGATGGTCTGTCCTTCTTGCTTTACAGGAAAGACTGATCAGAAGAAGAAA
>JACPNC010000069.1 GCA_016185685.1 Candidatus Woesearchaeota archaeon
CACTTTCTTCAATAACTCTTCCATTCCTTTTTTATGCCCTGCACCAATAACTGCAACTATCTTCTTCCCTTGCTTTTCACGCAGTAATTTCACCAGTTGTTTCACCATGTATCTATTGCGTTCTTCTACCAAAACTTTGTAGAGGGAGGGATAACGCGACTTCATCTGATGCATCATTTCATGAATTAATTCTTGGGTGGGAACTTTACGAAGATCAATACTAGAAATGTTCCATTTTTTCAACTGTTTCTTTCCTGCAAAAATACCAAGAAAAAAATCACCTACAAAGCGGAATTTTTCTTTCCACCCCAAATTTTGAGAAAACTTCTTTAGAGTAATTTGTATCGGTTGATCAATCAAAGCAACTTCTTTTTTATTTTTCTTTGCCCACAGAAGAGCAGTTTTCATCTCTGCACCAGGAGAAACACCCACTTTTTCACCCAATTTCTCCTGCACATATTGGCCTATCTTGGCAAAGAGATAGCCGCGTAAACCAATATGAAAAGCATCCCCCATAGATATTTTTCTTTTTTCTTCAGACAACAAAGATGCCGCTCGCTGTGCATCTAATTCAACTGCAACAATGTCTGGTTGTAATCCCTCCAAGGTACTTTTAATTTCTTTGATACTTTCCTCTGAGATATGCGAAGTACCAATCAGAGTTATGAGGGGAGTAGCCATATCTTACATCTCTTTGACAATGCCTATACCATAGAAAAGTATTTAAACTTACAGGTTCTTAAAAGAAGAAAAATAGAACTATAATTATTAAGTAAAATAGAATAAATAAAAATCATCATAAACAAAAAAATCCATTGAGGTGGTCTACATGCTACGAATGAAAAAAGTATCAGAAACTTATGATTTAAAAGTATTTACTGATTCCGGAGAATACTTCGGAGATGTAGAGGATAGTATTGTCGCAGGAAATAAAGTTTTTGGCTGGAAGATTCGTGCAACTAAAAATTCTTTCTTAAGCCGCGTCCTGGGAAGCGCAAGAGGAGTAATTGTTCCTCATCAATTAGTTAAAGCAATTGGCGATGTACTGCTTATTTCAAAGAGTGCTATCCCTTCTGGTTCTGGAGAACCTAGCGAGGAAAGTACTGCATGAACATTGATAAGTACGTGAGGGATTTATTGCAGTATCATTTTTTTACAGGAGAAGAAGTAGCTGAAGATTTCTTTGTGTTAGCAGGATAAAGATAAAAGTAGAGCACAATATCCCCCTACTCACTATCTTTTCTAACTACCGGTTGCTATACTTCTCACCCAAAAACCTTATAAAACTGAAGCTTCCTGAAGTATTTATGGACTCCGCAATATGGACAGAAAAGTACCGCCCTTCTACTTTTGAAGAAATTAAAGGCCAAAAAGAAATAGTAGAAAAAGTAAAAGCTTTTGTTGCCTCAAAAAATTTACCGCATCTTCTTTTTTCTGGACCAGCAGGGGTAGGAAAAACAACACTCTCTTTGGTCATTGCTAAACAACTCTTCGGCGAACATTGGAAAGAAAATACATTAGAATTGAACGCATCTGACGAACGAGGCATTGATGTAGTACGCGTCAAAGTAAAAGATTTTGCAAGAACAAAAGCTATCGGCGAAGTGCCATTTAAATTAATCTACCTTGACGAATGTGATGCTCTCACTAAAGAAGCTCAACAAGCCTTGCGCAGAACCATGGAAAATTACACAAAGACGGCAAGATTTATTCTCAGCTGTAACTATTCCTCAAAAATTCTCGATCCAATTCAAAGCAGATGCGCCGTATTTAGATTTAAACCGTTGAGTAAAGAAGAAATTTTCACGGTCATTGAAAACATCGCAAAACAAGAAGGAGGAGAAATCAACCAAGCTCTCTCTGCAGAAGTAAAAGACGCCCTCCATACAGTAAGCGAAGGAGACGTACGCAGAGTGACAAACATCTTGCAGAGCTGTTTCACCGTGAAAAAAGAAGGAGAGCACCTTGAAGCAAAAGATATCTATTCTATGGCTTCTGCTGCACGTCCTAAAGAAGTACAGGAGATTTTACAGAGAGCATTTTCCGGAAAATTCGTAGAATCAAGAAAATTACTACTAGACACTATGTTGAATTATGGCATGTCCGGAGTAGACGTATTGAAACAAATACAGAAAGAAATCTGGAATTTACAAATAGATGACCGAAAAAAGGTAGAGCTTGTTGATAAATGCGGTGAAATAGAATTTCGCATGGTGGAAGGTTCAGATGAATATCTTCAATTAGAAAGTTTCCTGGCTTTTATTGCTTTAGTGGGGAAGAAATGAAGATAGAAAAGAAAATCTTACAGGTATATTTCCAAAAAGTCTTAGATGGCAGTAAAACATACGAATTACGTCTTGCTGATTTCTCCTGTAATCCTGGAGATATATTAGTTCTTAAAGAATGGGATCAAAAAGAAAAAAGATACACCGGCAGAGTTATTGAGAAAAAAGTCACTTATGTTGGCAAGACTAAAAATCAGACATTTTGGTCAAAAGAAGATGTAGAAAAATACGGATTTCAAATAATTGCGTTTAAATAGAAAAGATAATGAAAAAAAATACAAAGAAAAAAATAATTTTTCTAAAAAACTACCTCACACTCTCTTTAACCCGTAATTTTTCCTGAATCAATTCTTTATAGGCATACTGTAAAGTTAATCCAACTGTTTTTACATATAGTTCATCATCTTTTAAAGGCGTTTTCAAACGACAATGAATTTGAGCGCTGGAAGCCCCATCCGGCCCAGAAACCAAACGAGCTTGATTTTCTCTGCCGCCGGACTTGCATTCCCATTTAGCTGGTTCATCAATAGTATACGCAACTTGACTAAAACGAGGATCGAATTCCTGACCGATGATAGTAGCATCTCCTTTTCCTTTATTTTCTACAGTAATTTTCACGAGGACGATACCTTTTCCCGCCGTATCTTGTTCAACTCCAGTGATAGTAACAGGAGCGCCAGAAACCGCATATGATTTTAGCTCTTTTACCTGACAAACTTTTGGATCAGTGATATCCCCTTTAAAACATACGTCTTGGACAACCAGATGAGTTTTGTAATCATAGGCATATTCCACATTCCAATTTAAATCAATGTATCCTACAACTTTCTGCTTGTACTTTGCCAAACTTCCCGAGGGAGTAAAAGAAAGCACTTCTTCCCCGCCTTCTGGATTAAATTCAGAAATTTTATCAATATCTCCTTTGTTGGTAATGGTCCATTGGGGAATTCCCTCAAAATCAGTTTGAGAAGGTCCAATCAAATGAAGTTTTGCTTTTCCAGCAGGAACAACTTCTTCTCCCATATTTTTCAGAACTATTTCTAAAGGAAATTTCTCAGTATCATACACGGTAAAAACACCTTCTTCTTTTAGTCCTAATGGCTCAAAAGAAGCAGTTACCCCTTCCGTTCCCCCGCGAAAAATACTCACTGTTGGCTGTTGATTATTAGGAGTACAACCAGAAAGGAGAAGAACAGTTAAGAGTAACGAAACTATACACAATTGAATTATTTTTTTCATCAGCACACCTCTTTGATACGAATAATTTTTAATTTACTATTTCCAACCAAACTCTGTTTTTTATAAACCCTGTTTCCTATAAAAATCTGGGAGTTTATAAGCTTTTTCGTAGACAGGAAGATAGACTGAAAGATAGACAGGAGATAGACATGAAGATAAAAAGCAATATTATTATTTTTTATTCTTATTATTTTTTATTCCGGCGACTTAATCACTTTAATTTGCTTAGTAGTAGAATCCACATAAGAATAATCCAAATCAATAGCTAAAGGAGTTTCATATGCTGCACCGCCAGGAATTTCAAAAGTACAAACAATTTTCCCCTGCCCATTAGTAAGTCGTACAATATGATCTCTTGGCTTACAATCAATCAGTGTCCCACTACTCATGCTAACTTCATAATTCACTTTATCCAAATTACGATAATCTAGACCAGTCTGAGCGCAATTGCGGATATCTGTATCGGCACTTAATACTCTGCCAGAAGCTAAATTCTTGACATTAATTTCAAAAATAGCTTTCTTACCAACCATATCCACACCAACGTAACTTACACCTACTGGAGCTCCCTGCCCACCGCCTAGACTCACATCTTTCGGCATGCATCCTTTTTGTTCGGAAGTAACTTGATAAATTAAAGGATCAACACACACTATCGGCCTTGCAGAAGTATGATAATTATAGCACATCACAATATTTAATTTGGGATCATATGTAAAAACTTTTTCCGGTAAAGTAATCGGCGAAGAAGTAAATTCTAATTGATTGAATCCACCTTCGGTGTTGTACAAATTCTTCCCTTCCAGCGCCCCACCAGCATTTTCTGCGCAGGATTTTATTGCAGTCATGCCACTGACAATATTCGGATCAAATCCCGTAATTTCTACAAAACAATCCTGTGCTTCTAAATTATAATTTCCCCTATTGCGCACTTCTAAAAGCAGAGTGAGAGGATTCTTATCATAGAGTAAAGCCGGTGGATAATCCGTAATAGTTTTGACATCTACCCCTTGCGTTCCCGTCTGTACTAACCGTAAAGCAGCTTCAGTTTCTAAAGGGCGTTCGCCTTGAGGAACACGATTGCAAGAAGTAAGAAGGAGAGAAACAAAAATAAGGAGTACTGTTACAGCTTTCACACTCTTTTTCATAATTTTTGGAAGGATGCTTGTTGTTTATATAAGCTTTTTTCTTCAACAGGAAGAATCTTCGTCAATATTTATAAATAAATCTCCTTCTTTTCTTTAAATTATGGACAAATTTCAGCTCATTCACAACAAAAAAGACTGCATTAGCTGTGGCGCCTGTGCGGCCATTGCACCAGAATTTTGGTATCTGGACGAAACAGGGTTAGCACACGTCAAAGATAGTCATGCGGTAAACGATCATTGGGAAAAAGAAATTCAGACAGAAGCCGAGAAGGCCCAGCATGAAGAGGCCGCTGCAGTATGTCCGGTAAATATTATTAAAGTGGAGAAGAAAGGGTAAAAACATCTTCATCGGATTAAAAGCTTGTGCAATTCAGTACTAAATAATTTTGCCCGTTCAAAAGATGTTTTTGCTTTTCCACTTTTTATTTCTTCTGTTGTTTCATACTGAAAATAACTTCTTTTCTCTCGTTCTTTATCAAACGAATTAATAAGTTCGTCAGCTCTGTTTTTTGCAATTTCCAAGGCTTCATTCTGTGCCTGCTCATAGCCCTGGAGTAAGGAAGATTTGAGTTTGTTCCTCACAAGAATAACTAATGCATCAGCAGTAATTTTATGAGCAACTTTTTCACCAATCTTATATCCATTTTTGTAAATAACCGCATTAGCAAGGTAAAACATAGAATAATAACTCACCACAATAGTCCAGAGAGAGGAAAGATTCTGCATAGAGAGATGTTCAGCTACATTTAAAGACTCCAAATGATTACGAAGAAAGGTATCAAAAACAATTTGCTTGAAAGAGTCTTTTTTTACTAAATGGTCTGAAAGATAACTCCTCCAATTCTGTTCAGCTTCTTTAACCCGTTCTTCCGTAAGCATACATAACCACCTTGTAAAACGCCTCAATTCCTTGCAAAAGCACATGGTTTTTAAGAATTTCCTTTCCTACGTTGTTATCTGTGGTTTTTAACATGCTAAGGAATTCTTCTGGAGAAAAGAAAACTGCTTTAATAGGAAGCGCCAGGGTTCTTATTATTTGTCCTACTCTCTTCTCAATGTTCTGGTTGCTAGTGATAATACAGAGGTCAATATCCGAGTTTTTCGTTGCCTTGCCACGAGAGTAAGAACCGAAAATAAGAGTAATGAAAAATGGATCTTTCACTTCCTGAAAACGATAAGCGAGAATTTTGAAGTTGGTATTGGATAACAACAGTTTTTTTCGTTCCAGTTCTGCCGCTAAAGTTTTTTCATTGAAAGCATAAGCGTAGTTACAAAGATAAGCATTGCCTATTTTTTTCAAAGAGAGTATCTGTTCTTTCTCAAGTTTTTTTATTTCCTCGTAAGCAATTTTGTAATTCATATTGAGTTTTCTAGAAGCGGCACGGATACTGAGCATTTCTTCCTGATGCTCAAGGAAAAAAACCAGGATTTTAGTTTGGTTATTCATGAGTTTATTATTAATATTTAGTAATAATAGTATTATAAATAAGTAATATATAAAGATTGCGAAAATTGAGTACTGAAGACTAATCCAAGATAAGTTTAGAATAACATTCTCTAAAAGACATATTGTTTCACAACTTTTAAAAACGCCTTCCTTTCGTGTTTAACACACTAGGATGAATTTCTTAACATCACACCAGCAGATATTCGCGCCGCAAGAGAAAATGGAATAATTGCTATTGCTGTAGCAACAGGATATTTTTCTAAAGAAGAGTTGGTAAAAGAAAAACCAGATTATGTATTAAAAGATATACAAGAGATAATGAGTGTATTGTGAGCAGATTGTAAGTCAGTGATGAGAATCTTTTCCGTTTCCCCTACCTCTTACTTTTTCTTCACCACAATCATGCAATGATCTTTTTCTAAGGGATCTAATATGCGAAAATCAACTACTTGCATTTCTTTTTCAAGTATTCTGCGTGTTTCCTCAAAAATTTGTCTTGAACTTTTCTTAGCATCAATACTCCTTGCCTTAACGGCAAGCAGACCATACCCGCCAGATTTCAAAAAAAGCTTACAATTTCTTAAAAAAATCTCTGCCTGATTTCGTTGTGCAACATCCTGATACACTACATCAACAGAAAGTATCCTCTTTTCATATTCTTCTGGATGATTGGCATCTGCCAAAATGGGTGCAATATTTTTTCTTTGCTCGGCTAAAAAAACCAAATCACGTACCACTCTTGGCGCAGGATCTACTGCAAAAATCATTCCTTCCCGGCCGATCATGTCAGAGACAAACGAAGGAGTGTACCCATGCGATGCGCCAAGATAAAGAACGAGATTTCCTTTTCTGATACCGACATTACCGGCGCCTTTTACAACAGCAGCAGCAAGTTTACTTCGTGTAGGATCAAATTCACGATATTCTTCTTTTCCTTCTCGTGTAATAATTTCATCAAATGACGCTTTCGTTCCTGGAAAAGCATTTTTTGTATACAATCGTCTGCCGTCTTGATACAGTTCAAAGATGATGTGGGGTTTGGGTGGCATGATTCTTCATGAATTGCCTGTATTTTAAATGCTTTTTGAAAAAAAATGTGATTATTGGTTTTGAAAAATAAGAAAAAATTTAGGAAATCTATGTTTGAATAATCTCTTTCAAATGTTCTCCAAGTAAATCTTTTATAGGTCCAGAACAAGACTGGTTAAACTCTTCCTCTAATTCAAATATTTTATCAATATAAAAACTAATATTTTCTTCAGCAAATCTTCGGTCAATGTTACAGTTCATAGTCTTGCCAACAGCAATGACAGATTCTTGAGGATACTTTTCTTTTAATTGCAAACCTACTTCTTCAACCTTCAATGAGACTCTGCAAGAGTTTTGTTGGAAACCCCTGATAGTTACTCTTACATTATTTCCTTGTTCATCTATAAGATTCGCTCTTGTTTGTGAACAGTTTACAGAATTCTTGCTAAAACATTCTGTATCCGTACCGCAATCAACTATGGGCTGACAAGCAGAATGCACTAGGAAAAAAATTATCAGAAAAGCGATCATCATTCTGGAAATCATCATCATTTTTCCTCCAACACAAATTTTAGAACGCCCATACTCACAAGAAGAAGAATCCAAATTCCCAATTTTAAAACGTTCCATTGTACATCTTCAAATCCAACTCCGTCTAGCGTGAGTGTCTTAAGAGATTGCACACCCAAAGTAAAAGGAAGATTTTCAGCAAGGATTCTTAAATTTGCAGGCATTTGATCCAATTTTATTAGCATTCCACTAAAAAGCAAGAATAAAAGAATAAAGAATGGAATCAGTTGGACAGCTTGTTCTTTGTTTTTTGAAAAAAGAGAGACCGTATATCCCGAAATTAACCCAAATACCCCGATCAGAAAGAGAAAGAAGAAAACATGAATGGGATTACCATAATTTTTTGCGGGGAAAATGACATAGCCAACTAGATACACTAAAGCAACTTGGAGAATAACAATAAGAGCATTCGCGAGTAATTTTCCAAAATACATTCCCGTTCTTGAAATAGCAATCAATTCTCTATCCAGAGTTCCATAAGGAGACCTCTCTCCAACAATTCTCAAAACCATGAGTTGCACAGCAACAAAAAGAATAACCAGAGAAAAAACATCAGAGGCAACCAGATCGTACATCTTCAAATTTAATGATGCATAATCTCCCCAAGTAATTGGCATGGTCGCAGAAGCACGAAATACCCAAATGATGATTGCAGGGATAAGAATATAAAAAAAGATACTCCACTTTCTTTCTTTCAGATTCAATAATTCTAATTTTACTGCCCTAAGAAAGCCATGAAACATATTAATCAACCTCTTTCCCAGTATAATAGACAAATACTTCTTTCATGGTTGCTTTATCAAGTTTGGCTTCATTAACCGCTCCGCCAAGTTCTTCAATTTCACGTCCAAGTTGGAGTGCTTTTGGTTCTTCTGTGAGTATTCGAAGATTTCTTCCCTCCCTGATAATATTTTTGACGCTTTTAATTTTCTTTATTTTCTGAAATAGCTCTTCTGTTAAGTTATCAAGAACTATATTTACTAAATTTCCTCCGCCCGGAAGACTTTTCTTTAATTTTGAAGGGTGTCCTTGCGCAACAATGTGCTTATCTGATAAAATAATCACAACGTCACATTCCTCCGCATCATCCATAAAGTGAGTAGTGAATAGAACAGTTTTATGTAAGCGACTCGTAATATTACTTAAAGTGGTAATAATATTATTTCTGGTATTGGGATCAAGACCCGTTGTTGGTTCATCAAGAATACATATTTCAATGTCTCTTATGAGTTCCATCCCTAACGAAAGGAGTTTTTGTTGTCCGCCAGAGAGTTTACTTGCAGTTACTTCTTTTCTTTCTTCTAATCCAATTTTTTTAAGTGTTTCTTCTGCTTTGTTTTTGGCATTTTTAACTTTCCATTTAGTGGCACTGCTCAGCATATTTTGAAATGCAGACTGGTTAGTGTACAGTTCGGGATGTTGAGGAACAAAGCCAATAAAGTTTCGCACATTTTTTTCTTTGGAAATATCTTTCCCTAGCACTTTTATGGTTCCTTGAGTCGGCTTTATTCTTCCAATTAAAGATTCTATAATGGTAGATTTTCCCGTTCCTGAAGGGCCAAGAATACAAACCATGTTTCCGCTTTGAATTTCAAAACTAACGTCTTCAAGAAGAACAGTTCTTCCATGCTTTTGGGTGAAGTTAGAAATACGGATGGCTTCTTTTGCTTCTGTAGTTTTTTCTTCTTCCTGAATTATCTTTTTCTTTTTTTTATTTCTGAGAGATTGCAGTATTACCCCACTACCAAGAAAGATGCTCAGAATACCGAGAATGGAAAAGGCGTTTAGAAGAAATGATTTTTTATTTTCTGGAGGTTCTTTTTCTATTAAAGAGTTTGCTACTTTTACGAGGGGTTCTGATTGTTGTGAAGGGACTTCAGTAAGTACTGGAACAGATTCTTGAATTGTGTTTTTTTGCACTTCAAATCTCTCCTCACACCTAAATTTAATGGAGGTGGTTTTTGGGTACTGACGTGAATTACAAGCATCTACAGAGGCAGAAAAGCTGTCGACAATAGTCTCTTTTCCTATTGGAACTATGACTTCATACTTGTTTGAAGCCAAACGAATTATTTCTTGATTACTAATTAAATGTCCATGGTAATTAAATGCTGTGCTTTTAATATCATAAGTTATCCCATTCGTAGGATTAAGAATATGATCCTGCATAAAGCCGTCCACGGTAAAAATTCCATGAAATCTTTCATTACGTGTGTAACATTCGTTTATAAGTAAATTAACAAATCCACAAATAGCATACTTATCTTCTGCACAATAAATAGAAGAAGTATAGCTTTGACCATACGAATAATAGGGGCTACCTTCTTTGTAAGTTCCTGAAATTTGTATTTCAAGTACGTACGTTCCCTCTTCAGAAAAAATTCCTTTTTCAGAAAAGAAATCTGTGGTTTTTCCAGGTGAAATTACTTCTGACGATTTTCCTGCTATATTTTTTAAATAGAAAACAAATTCTGTTTCTGTTTGTTGCTTTTTAGCAGAAACTTTAATTTCAGTGACTTTAATTTCTTCTTCTCCAGTGTTTTTAAGAGCAAGTGTCATGCTGCCATCGCTTAAACAATCTTCAGAAACGGTGTACAAATCAGCAGATGCTATCGGTAAAATGTAAAAGAAAAGTACCAACAACATCAAACGTTTCATTTTTAATGGTCCTCTTTATTTTTTCTTTTTTCTTTACTAAAAAAGGCACATATCGTTTCAAATAACAATTCCAAAAGAATCATCAACGAAGAAACAAAGAAACCTAGTGCTAAACCTTGACAAAGTCTTATATCTCTATAAGCGTTTAATATGAAATAATGTTCTTGAGCACCATAATTTAAGTTTAATCTAATTTTTTTTTCTGAATTCTTATAATTGAATCCCGTATTTTTCAAATCTTCAATACATAGTTGTGAACAGAGGTATTTTCTTCCTAGATCAAAGCTGAGTCTGCCTTCATAACCTCTAAATTCTGTCTGGACGTGGTCGATTGTAAATCTTCCGTGGGGTTTTATAGAAGAATCGTAGTATATAACGTAAGATTGAATATTTTTAGGCGGAAAAACTATTATGGAAATCTGGTTTCCGGTTTTTTGATACTTAACTTTTTTTTTATACCCTTCCTCTCTCTGAAAAACTTCCAATTGGGTTACATCAGGAATTCCGATAAATATTTCGCTTTCAATTCCCTTGAAGTCTTCAGCCGTGATGTTAAAAGAAATTTCTCCTTTGCTTTTACTAAAATCATGTTGAATTGATACATCGCGTAGATTAAGATTGGAAGTACGAAAATTATATTCGTAAGAAGAAAGAGGGACATAATCTTGAATATTAAATAACCATATTCCTGAAAAAAAAGCTATTGAGAAAAAAAAAACTACAAAAATCCATCCCCCATTATTTATTCTTAACCCCCGCATACTGCAATATCATGAGTTACTTCTATTTAAGTCTTACGATGATATTGCAGTATGCACAAACGCTCCTCGTACAACATCAAAAAGAAAATTCTTATGGTCGTCAAAGAAAAACCGGCAACTTACGCGCAATTAGAAAGAAAAGTCAACACCGGCTACCGCACTATCAAAGTCAACTGCGAAGAGCTACAAGCATTTGATCAAATCAAAGTCATCACCAAAAATCATCCCGCTAACAACAAACCTTCACATCAAGTTACCATCACTGAAAAAGGTCTGGAAACGGTGAAGAAGTAGTTATTTATCATTTATAACAAATACTGCTACTTTCTTACCAATATATCTTTTTAAGAATGGTATTGCTGCTCCATTTCCACTTTTCTTCACCAGCAGTTCTTTTCCAGTAGAGTCTGTCTCAAACATACCAATAGCATTATCTATCCTGATTTTACTACTCATAAACACATTAAGATTGTATCCTTTTTCTGTTGGCATTTTTATTAGTCCCTCTGTATTTTTTTAAATATCTTTTTTATTTCAGTTTAAATTCAACATTTGCTATTATCTCTACACCAATACTTTCTTGCACTAACTCTACTTTTAAATCATTGACACAATCTTCCAAATCTTTAAAAACTAACTTCAATACAATAATAACTGCTTCCAAAGATTCCTCAACTTCACCTTTATAGTATCCATCACATTTCTTTAAAGTAAATCCTTCCCAATACCTCGCAAGTATTTTTTCAACTTTGCATTTATATTCTTCATTAATTCTTTTTGTGACGTTATCAGCTCCGATGTATAAAATAATCTTTGTTGCCATAATCCGTCTCTCTCCAAAGTCTATACTTAGTATATACTAGTAATATATAAACTTTTTGGTATTTTTAACCATCACTGAAAAAGGTCTGGAAACGGTGAAGAAATAGTTTTAGATTTCAATTACCCGTCTATCTCTTTTTCCCCATACCACTTTCTTATCTCCGTCATAGTCCAAGTGGTGGTCTGCTTCATTGTATACCCTAATTCTTGCACGTATTTTTTAACATCCCGCGTTGTAGGAGCCTCAATCTCTAAAAAAGTAGGAATCCCTGGCCAAGTATCTAATTCAAATTTTATCTTGCCTAATTGATAAGATGTCCGGTGTTTCTGACCTTTAAAATATTGTTTAAATCCCAATTTTTCGAAGAGAGAAATAGTCTCCTCAAAATTCGAAGTAATCACTTCTGTCTCTTCCTGAATTTTATATTCTTTTGATTCACTTGCCCCTTTATAACAAAGTTCTACTCTCTCCTCGCCCAGCTTGCGAATACGCAGTAATCTTCCTGATTTTGTCAGCCGTTTGTTGGGAAAATCCATACGTACAACTACGATCTCCCCGTCAAAAGTCTTTTGCGCTCCTAATGATGTTAGCTTGCGTACTGTCTCTTCTAAAGGAATGTCAAGGATTCTTATTTCAATTTCTTTCACGTCTTTTTCCTCCTCTTTTCTTGAACTCAGCTTTTCTTTTTTAGTTTTCCTTGAATAATCCACCTTTCAAATACATCTTGGGTAGTAAATATCTTCGTTGCGTGATATAAAATCCAAGGATGTCTTTCTCTTCCATCAAGGACTATGGCATAGACGGGTTTGTAATATACCTGTGAAGCATACACTACTTCCATGGGCAATCCCAAAGAAGTTGCTTTATCGACAAGAGCAAGGGTAGCATCGGTTTGCTGAATCAGGCGAAGGTCATTTTGCACTACCTGCTGAAAGGGAAGCTCCACTCCTCGCTCTCCGCGATCCAATGCCCGGATATCTGCTCTGTCTTGGTCGTAAAAAGGATTTATCAAAGAAATTCCCGTTCTTTCTTCAAATGCAAGCTCCCACACGCGAATTTCTTTTCGCGATGCCAAAGAATGCCCAAGATAGAGATCTAGAGTCATTTCAATTCTTTACCTCAAATTTCTTTTCCAATTCTTTTCTATATTCTCCCGCTTTCAACTCTCCCTTGAAAAAATCAAGTCGCGCGCACAAAGATAATTTATCTGCTAAAGCGCGAGCAACTTTCCCCCGTTCTTTTGCCCGAGCTTTCTGCACCAAAGGATGTTGAAATAATACCCCATACTTAGGACTTCTGCTACCGGTCTTGATATGCCTAAACAAAGCTTTTTCTGCACCCAGTATTTGAATAGTTGATGCAGGAAGCAAAGCAAGATGCTTTAATCCTTTAGCCATTTCCAGAAGATGCGCAGCAATAGTCGCACCAGAAAGTTCCAGCAAGTTGGGACAGTACTCTTGCATAACTATTTTCAGATACTCTTCATGTCTTTTCCGAAGTGCAAAAAGATGCATAATTTCTTCTGCAAGAAAAATCATTTCTTGTACGTCCTCTTTCTTCAAATCCGCGCCAAAACTTTCTGTTTTTTTCTTTTCACCAACAGCAACCAATCGTGCAAATTCCTGATGATCTTCTACTTCTCTTGACAATTCCGGGGCATACCAGCCATACCATTCTCTTAGCCGTTTACTGAGAAGATTACACACTTTATCAAGTTCAGTAATATTAGCAATCGCTTGAACGATCAGTTGATCTTCATTTACTGCTTTTTTGAGATCTTCTTTAGTCAGAGTAAGATTTTTATAATACAATTCTTGAAGTTGTTTCTGACTTACAGGCGAGTGAGTTACAGGAGACATATTTTGCTGAGAAGTTCTCTCTTTTATATAGTTAACGCACTTAATTTTTGTATATTTACTGCGTCAACTATATATGAAGGCAATAACTATTTTTTAAATTATTTATTGCCTTCAGTATAAAACTTACAGGAAAAAATTTCAGTTCCAAATTACTAAAAACCTTCCGACACTTTTATAAATAAACCTCATTATTAGGAAAAAATCTTCCCGTACACTGACGGAAACCACAAATTTTCGTTAAATATGTGAAGAGGAGTAGCCTGAGAAGAGTGCCTATCACGGATTATTTCTTTGATAGCGGCTCGTAAGAGGCAATTATTTACAAAAAAGCTCACTGAAGTTTGCTTTTTTATTAAAGAAGAAGAAATAAGTCGTTTGTAAAAAACGTCTCAAATCTTTTTCCGCAATAAAATTGCGGAGCAAGTATCAGATAAGGAAAAAGATAAAATGCCCGACGCACACCACCCACATCGAGGAAGTTTACAGTACTGGCCGCGAAAACGGTCAAAACACCTCTTAGTGAGAGTGCGCTCTTGGATTGCAAATAGTAAAGCAAAACCGTTGGGTTTTATCGCTTATAAAGCAGGAATGACTCACGTGATGGCAATTGAAAATCGCCCAAAAGCTCTTTCCAAAGGAGAATTAATTTCTCTTCCCGTCACCGTTCTTGATTGCCCACCTTTGGTTCTTGCTGGAGTTTCTTTTTACAAACATACAAAAAAAGTGTCTTCATTCTTTGCTTCTCCTAAAAAAGAATTAGCTCGAAGAATCCAACCTGCAAAGAAAGAACAAAAATCTTCTTTTGAAAAACTTCCGGATTTTGATGACCTACGATTAATAGTACAGACCCAGCCACAACATGCAGGTGTTGGAAAAATTCCTCAGCTGTTAGAAATAGCCCTTGGCGGCAAGAAAGAAGAAAAACTTGCTTACGTCAAAGAAAAAATGGGAAAAGAAATTGCTTTGCAAGAAGTATTTGAAACAGGAAGTATCGTCGATGTGCATGGCATATCTACCGGAAAAGGATTTCAAGGAACCGTCAAACGTTTTGGAGTTCCCATCCGTCAACATAAAGCAGAAAAAACAAAACGAGGTATTGCTACTCTTGGTTCATGGACTCCTGAATTTGTCCAGTACAGCGTTGCCCAATCAGGAAAAATGGGATATCATCTCAGAACAGAATATAACAAGCAGATTTTTAAAATTGGCCAAGGGAATGAAATAACTCCCGAAGGCGGAATGCACAAATATGGTGTTTTGAAAAACAGTTATGCTTTTATCAAAGGTTCAGTCGTTGGACCAAAAAAAAGGGCAGTGGTGTTAACGCAAGGAATGAGAATTCCTGTAAAATTGACTAAAGAAGCCCCCGAAATACGCGCAACGGCATTACGTCCATAAAAATAAGAAAAAATCATAAAAAAACACAACCCAAAACCATGAAACTTCCCATCTATACCACAGAAAAGAAAAAAGTAGGTGAATGTACCCTGCCAGCACAATTACAGGAGAGTTACCGCCCCGATCTTATTCGCAGAGCTGTACGCGCAGTACTTAGTAGACAAAGAGAAGTATATGGGAAAAAATCCATGGCAGGAATGCGCCACTCAACTGTTGTAAGTAAAAGAAGAAGAGATTACAAAACATCTTATGGGTTCGGTATGAGCAGAGCAGCAAGAAAAGTACTTTCTCATCGTGGAACAAGAATGTCTTGGGTAGGAGCATTTACTCCTCAAACACGGGGAGGAAGAAGAGCGCATCCCTCAAAAACACAGGCAGTCCTTGAATATAAAATAAATGATAAAGAAAACCGTAAAGCTCTCCGTTCCGCAGCAGCAGCAAATTTTGATGCAACGCTGGTCCAGCTTCGCGGACATAAAATACCTTCAGAATACCCTTTCATTGTAGATTCGGCATTTGAAGAAATAAAAAAGACTAACGAATTTGAAGGAGTCTTGCTCAAATTAGGATTTACTGAAGAACTTCAACGCTCCGCACAGAAAAAAATACGCGCAGGAAAAGGAAAATTACGAGGAAGAAAATATCAACAAAAAAAAGGACTCTTATTAGTTGTAAGTAAAATGTGTCCTTTGGTACAAGCAGCAAAAAATATTCCGGGCATAGACATTGTTCAGGTTCAAGCTCTTCATGCCGCAGTACTTGCTCCAGGAGCAATGCCAGGAAGAGTTACCCTTTGGACTGAAGCCGCAGTACAACGAGTGGAAAAAGAAAACTTATGGCAATGAAGAAAAAAACAGTATCTGAAAAAGGAAAAAAATCAGAACAAGAGATTGAAGTAAAATCAAAAATGTCAGCAGACATTTTTGATCCTCATCGCATCATTCGCAGTCCTTTATCAACGGAAAAGAGTATTCGAAAAATAGAATTTGAAAATACTTTGGTGTTTGTGGTAGACCCGCAAGCGACCAAGCAAGATATCAAACAAGCAGTTGAAATGTTATTCAAAGTTAAAGTAGCAAAAGTAAATACACAAAATGCATTTATAGGTGAGAAGCGCGCCTACGTAAAACTAGCCACCAGTAGTGTTGCTGCAGATGTGAGCGCAGACTTGGGATTAATTTAGGAGAAATAGAAAAAAATAAAAAACAAAAAAAAAGTAAATAAAATATAAAAATCAAATATAAAAATTAAAGATTGAAACAAAATGGGTAAAAGCTTAATTCAACAACGGCGTGGACGCGGAACACATCCATTTAAATCACCTAGCCACCGCTTTTGGGGAGAAGTTAAATTTCCTCAAGAAACCGGAGAAGGGAAAGTAATGGATATTATTCATTGCGCAGGACATAGCGCGCCTTTGCTGCAAATAGCTTTTGCTCAAGGAAGAAACGAAATGGCTTTTGCTCCTGAAGGCGTAAAAGTAGGCGATACTGTTGCTGTTGGCACTCAAGAAACGAGCCTTGGAAATGTGCTTGCTTTACGTGATATTCCTGAAGGTACTTTAGTACATAATATTGAACTCCATCCCGGTGATGGAGGAAGATTTGCGCGCGCATCAGGAACTTTCGCTCGGGTAGTTGCAAAAACAGAAAAAGAAGTCCGTGTACAGCTTCCTTCAAGAAAAGAAAAATCATTCCTGCCAGAATGCAGAGCAGCTATAGGCACACTTGCAGGTGCAGGCAGATTAGAAAAACCTTTCCTCAAAGCAGGAACTAGAATGAAGAAAATGCAAGCAAGAAATAAAATTTATCCTATTGTTTGTGGTGTTTCCATGAACGCAGTCAATCACCCTTTCGGAGGAAAATCTTCAAAAGTAAAAGGAAGACCCACACAAGCACCAAGAAGTGCGCCTCCTGGAAGAAAAGTAGGAAAAATCGCGCCCAGAAGAACGGGAAGAAGAAGGTAAAAAAACAATACATAAAAAAAACAAGCACATAAACTAAAAAAGAAAATACAACAAAAACTACTAACCACACATGGCAAAAGCAATAACTTGGCGAGGAAAAACGGAAGAAGAAGTTAAACAGATGGATTTCCAAGAATTCCTTAAGTTGATACCATCAGGAGCAAGAAGATCTTTACTTCGAGGTGCAAATCAACAAAATCCAATGCAAAAAAGAGTGTTGGAAAAAGTAGCTCAAGATGATAAAAATTTACGTACGCACGCAAGAAATATGATCATCGTTCCCGCGATGTTGGGAAAGAGTTTGAAAGTATATAACGGCAGAGAGTGGCTTCCCGTAGTAATAACCTTGGAAATGCTTGGTCATTATTTAGGAGAGTTTGCTCATTCACGAAAATTAGTTACCCACGGATCTGCTGGATTGGGAGCAACGCGTTCAAGTAAGGCAGTGTCCGCGAAATAAAAATAGAAATTAAAAAAAAATAAGAAAGAATCAAATAAACAGAAATACAAATAATAAAAAAATAATAACACGCAAAAAATAGCATCATGAA
>JACPNC010000070.1 GCA_016185685.1 Candidatus Woesearchaeota archaeon
ACTCAATTTAGGCAATGGGCAACCCAGATTTTAAGAGAATTTGCCATTAAAGGATATGTTCTGGATAGGGAAAGGCTAAAAAATGGCACTTTTCTAGGAGAAAAATATTTTGATGATCTCTTACTAGAAATTAGGGAGATAAGGGCAAGCGAAAGAAAATTCTATCAGAAAATTACTGATATTTATGCCACCGCAGTGGATTATAATAGAGAAGATAAGCTCACAAAAGAATTTTTTGCAACTGTCCAGAATAAGATGCATTATGCTATTCATGGGAATACAGCAGCAGAGTTAATTATGCAACGAGCAAGCAAAATAAAGAAAAATATGGGATTAATGACTTGGAAGCATTCTCCAGAAGGAAAAATAATGAGAAGTGATGTTAGTATAGCCAAGAATTATTTGCAGAAAGAAGAAATACACTCCATTATCCGGATAATAACCATGTATTTGGATTATGCTGAAGATCAAGCAAAGAGAAAAATTCCCATGACTATGGAAGATTGGTCAAAAAAATTGAATGCTTTTTTAAAATTCAACGAAAGAGAAATATTGGATGGCTCTGGAAAAGTAACTGCTGAAATTGCAAAACAATTCGCAGAAAGTGAATTTGAAGAATATAGGATAATCCAAGATAGGTTATTTGAATCCGATTTTGATAAAGTTACTAAAGGATTATTAAAACATAGAGATAAAACTAGTTGAGAAAAAAATATAGAGGAATGTTTTTAAAAACAGTGAAATAAGAGCTTAAATCATGCACTTCCATCAAGAACTCATCAAACTCCTTGCGTCAGCAACACAGCTGAAAGAGGAAGAAATAGAACAATTGCTGTCTGTTCCACCCAATCCAGCAATGGGGGATTATGCTTTTCCTTGCTTTAAATTGCAATGTTTTTCAGGAAACCCTAAAGAAAAAGCAGAACAGTTAAAGCTGCAAATGCAGGAAAATTTACCCTCGTTCGTTGCTAAAACAGAAATTGCCGGACCTTATTTGAATTTTTTTCTTAATCAAACAGTGTTAGCGGAAAAGGCACTGAAAGAGATTTATAAAGAAGCTAAATGGTATGGAAAAACAGACGTAGGAAAAGGAAAGAATATTATTATTGATTTTTCTTCTCCAAATATCGCCAAACCTTTTGGAATTGGCCACTTGAGAAGCACGGTTATTGGGCACTGTTTGTATCATGTTTTTGAATATCTTGGATATACGGTTGTTGGCGTGAATCATTTGGGTGATTGGGGGACACAATTTGGAAAACTCATTGTCGCCTACAAAAAATGGGGGATTAAAGAAGAACTACAGAAAGAACCCATCCATTATCTTTTAAAACTGTATGTTAAATTCCATGAAGAAGCTGAGAAAAATGAGGATCTCAATGAATTAGCCAGAGCAGAATTTAAGAATTTAGAAGATGGTGACAAGGAAGCATTGGCGCTTTGGGAAGCATTTAAAGAAGTAAGCCTGAAAGAATTTCAGCGCATTTATGATATCCTTGAAGTAAAATTTGATTCTTATGAAGGAGAAGCATTTTATAATTATCTCCTCAATGACACAGTCTCCGTTCTTGAAAAGAACAAAGAAGTTCCTACAGAAATTTCTGACGGAGCATTAGTGGTAGATCTGAAAAAGTTTAATATGCCACCAGTGTTGTTAAGAAAAACAAACGGTTCAACTTCCTATCACACCCGTGATCTTGCTGCTGCTTTTTACCGTCTCAAGAAATACAAACCACAAAAAGTCATTTATGTGGTGGGCATGGAACAAAAATTGCATTTTCAACAGCTCTTTAAAGTGCTGGAATTTGCAGGAGTAGACAAAAATAAATTTATTCATGTAGATTTTGGGTTATTTATGTTTCCTGAAGGAAAAATGTCCACCCGAAAAGGACAAGTTATATTTTTAGAAGAGGTATTGGACAGAGCAATCGGTGAGATACAAGAGATCATAGAACAGAAAAATCCTGATTTAAAAAATAAAGAAAAAATTGCAAAACACGTTGGGGTAGGGGCAATTATTTTTGCCGATTTAAGCACGGATAGAATTCGTAATATTGATTTTGATTGGAAAAGAATGCTCAGTTTTGAAGGAGAAACAGGACCGTACTTACAGTACACACATGCACGGGCGTGTTCCATCCTGAGAAAAGCAAAACACGATCACAAATTAATGCCAAATACACACGTGAGTTTTGTACAATTTCAATTACCTGTTGAATTTGCAGTAGTGAAATTATTGTATACTTTTCCAGAAATAATTCTTAAAACCGCAGAAGCATACAAACCACATATTTTGGCTCATTATCTTCTTTCCCTTGCACAGGCATTCAACGAATTTTATCATCAGTGTCCGGTACTTTCTGACGAACTGAATTTAAGTAAAGCACGGTTGTTGCTGGTGGATTGTGTAAGGCAAGTGTTAGCAAATGGATTAGAATTACTTGGAATGAAAGCCGTTGAAGAGATGTAGATAAGCAATGTTCTTATAGTAAAAAAATTTTAAAGTCTCTCCAAATCATCCATCAGTGAATCAACAGCCAGCGAATAAAAATTAACCCGATTAAAAGATTCTTTGCCAAAAGAATCAGCATGCTGATTTCGAAGATGCACAGATTTTTCATACCAAGAATTAGTTGGTTCATTCTGTTGATATAATTTCCAACGAGAAATAAATGCTTCGACGGAGGAATGCACTACTCCGTTTAGAGATTCACTTTTGTTTACTTTTTCTCGCGCCAAAGTAGAACTCATGTCGGCAACAAGGAGATCAGAAGTACTTATTTTCTCTGGAACTGCGAATGGTTGGATATTTTTCTCATACATCTGCAGATGCGGACACGCTTCCAATAACAAGTCACGCGTGACAAATTTCTTCTCCCCCCTAAACAAATAAGTTCTTGCACTTACTAAAAATTCATGCTGAAATAAAATATCAAACACTTGCTTGGGGTCAAATCCTCTTCTTCGTTGTTCTTCTTCATTTGCAATTTGTTCTAATACATCAGTTCCCATCACAAAACCGAGATTTGCTTGAGGAAACATTTTTTGCACTTGAGGAGCAAGATTGACAAAATAAGGATCATTAAACATACCTACAAATGATTTTGCTCTTGGCGCATAAAGAGTTTCCAGAGCCAGCATGCGATCAGGTACAGTAGAATTCTTTTGGAGATCTATTCTTTTGTCGTAATGAGCTGTAGAAGAAACCACTAAGACGCTGGCATCCTCAGGTGCATCTTTATAATTTTTTTGCTGCACTGCTTCTTTCGCCGCAGTAAAAATAGTTTCATGCGCAAGGGTTAAAGGATCATAGGAGCCAGAAGCAACAACGATATGTTTTATGGATCGGTGATCACTGCTTTGAAAAGTTAAAGCGAGATGATGTTTTTTTCTTTCTGCTTCTGTCTGTAAATCTTTCTGCAAAATATACAATTCTAAAGAACGGAAGATTTCAGAACGAGAAGGGATCATCTCTTTAGCCACCATACATTTTCTTCAAAGCAAAATACATCGATTCTCGCACTCTGCAATTAAATTCTTCACGGAAAGGAGTGTCAATGACTTGATGAGTAGTATCTAAAGTCATGATTTTTGTATTTCCACCCATCAATGCACAGAGATAAACTTCAGGCTTGCGTTTTGATTTTGGAACTTCATCACGTGGAGCGGCGGATGTTTCTGCAAGAACATAATCAACGCCAAAAAGACGCTGCGCATTTCTTACACTTTCTTCTACTGCTTCTGAGGAAACTAAAGACTGAACTTGTTTTTCTCCTAATGCCCTGCGTGCTTTTTTACCGTAAGGGACCATCATAGATTCCAAATAGTTTGAAGAACCAACAAAAGTTAAGCAAGGAGAAAGTCTAGCTGATGTTTCTACAACGGCTAGTTTTTTGCCGACTTCGTGCTGTTTACGAAGTTTTTCGGAAAGTCCGGAAGTTTCCAGTGCCACTGCAATGATGGATTGATGAACCCCATTGAGAAGAGCTAATTCTATTTTATGGGACGACCTATAATTGTTAAGCACCTGCATACGTGCTCTTGCTTCAGCAAGTTCTTTTGGAGTATAATTCTGTTTTCTTCCGGATTCTTTTTCCCAATTAAATAAATCAAAATCTGCTTTTAATTCAAGGATGGGAAAAATAGGAGAAATTTCTTTAAGGTGGTTTTGATATTCTTCTTCAAATGCTTGGTTATGGTGCTGAAAGAGGTTTGTTGCTACAGAAAAATCCTGGCTGAATTTTAAGGCGTAGTGTTGTACTGTTTTTGAGAGTTCTGGAAGTGAAAAAGGATTTTGAGAGTCCATAAATACCATAGAAAAGTTAATTTTCAGAGTAATTTTTAAATATATCTGTTGGAAACAAACAATCCTTAAAAACACTTAAAAACAGCAATTTTATCGTGAAAAAAATATTTAAATCAACCATAAAACCAGGAAAATCTATTGTCGGCGTAGGATTGCAGTACGGTGATGAAGGAAAAATAAAAATTTTTGATCAAGTTGTTCCTAAGAATACGGATATTTGGGCACGTTTTAACGGTGGTTCTAACGCAGGACATAATTTGCAATGCGGAAATTTAGAAATTATTACCCATGCAGTACCCTCGTTCTTTCCTCAGCCAAATTCTTTGGGATACATCGGTTCTGGATGCGTAGTAAATGCTGCAAAAATTTGGAGTGAAATTGAAGAAATTACTGTAAAAGGATTTCCTTTGCAAAGACGTCTTTTTATTTCTCCAAAATGCACTTTAATTCAACCTCATCATGTACTTATTGACCAAAATGGAGGAAAAGAAGTAGGTACAACGGGAAACGGCATCGGCCCGGCATATGCTGATCAAGCACAAAGACAGCTTGAAGAGAAATTGAAAAATATTCGCTTAGGAGATTATCTTAAAGAATCTGAACGGATGAAAGAACACGTTAGAGCAAATCTGGAAGAAGTCTGTGGACAGTATGGTCTTGCCATGGATACAGAAACCTGTCTTGAACAATTTGATGAAGCAGTACAACGGCTTGCAGGATATGTTGCATGGGATTCTTTATTTCTATTAGATTTAGTGGAAGCAGGAAAAAATGTCTTTTTTGAAGGAGCAAATTCTGTTCTGCTGGATGCAGTAGTAGGAGATGTTCCGTATGTTACTTCAAGTAGAACTTTAGCTGTAGCAGCATATACGGGAGGAGATCTTTCCGTAGATTTTCATAACAAAACCATCGGTGTTGCAAAAGCAATTGTTTCACGAGTGGGAAATGGACCATTTATTACTGAGCTGGGGGGAAGAGAATCTGAAGAATACTGTAAAGTAGACGGTGGTAAAAAATACGTAAAAGAAGTTGAAAAGAAAATGTATAATGTAAAAGATTTACTGCATTCTGGAAATTTACATGATTTAGGAATTGCTTTACGCATGCTTGGCGGGGAGTATGGTGCAACCACCTGCAGGCCGAGAAGAATCGGCATGCTTGATTTAGTAATGTTACGAGAAAGTTGTAGAAGTAATGGTGTGAAAGAACTTTATATTAACAAATTTGATTGTCTTACGCAGTTTTCTCGCTCTTCACTTCCTGGAATTCCCGTAGTTACCGCATATGAGCTTGATGGAAAAAAAATAGATTACGTTCCTTCCACTACTTCAGAAATGTATCGCGCTAAGCCAGTAATAGAATATTTTCCCCACATTAAAGAAGATATTTCTTCTGTACGCAGAACAGAAGATTTACCGGAAACGATTATGAAATTTATAGGTGAAATAGAAAATGCGGTAGGAGTTCCCGTATACGGTATCGGCGTGGGACCGAGAAGGGAAGAGTTTGTGAGATTGAAGTGAACACAAGTATTTCTTTTATAGTAAAAATTGCTGTGTTGCATAATTCATTTTTAATCAATTATTGCTAAATGGTTTCAATACGTTGCAGCAACGTTTTAATCTTTGATTACTCAGGTCTTATTTATGCAACACAGCAAGTAAAAATCCAATTATTTATTCGGATTCTAGGGATATTCATTACACTAGGATTTTATAAATCTTAAAAAGAAACATTTATAAACTATAGCCTATTAACTATGACCTATGACTACCACCATTCAAATTCAAGAAGATACTTTGGTTTTTTTGAAACAAATGAGGGAATCTTTTGCCTTACCTTCCTACGACTCGCTGATTAAAGTACTACTGCAGAAAGCAATGCACCCTTCACAATCTCTCTGGGGAAAAGCAGGAAAGTTGAGTATGCAGGAAGTACTCAAAGATATGAGGGACAAAAGTGACCGCTACTAATCAGTTAGATACATCAGTGTGGCTTGCTTATTTCTTTAGTAGCAGTAAAGAAGCAAAAAAAATAATAGAAGAAGAAAATGGGCTTTTTCAAACTTCTGCTTTATCTTTATTTGAAATAAAGAAAAAACTCTTAGCTCTTAAAAAAGACCCAGTAACATTTCTTGATTTTGTAAAAAGTAGAAGCACCATTATTACATTAACTCCAGAAATAGCAGAAAAAGCAGCAGAGATTGCAATTTCCAATAAACTTGGAGCAATGGATGCATTGATTTATGCAACAAGTATTTTTTCTAAAACAAGATTAATTACTGCAGACAATGATTTTCGTGGACTAGAAAGGGTAAGCATTATTTCTTAGAACAATTTGAAATTACTTCGAACCTGTTGAAATTTATTAAAACTACTTAAAAGTAACTAAAGGTTTATAAATAATTGACTTCGGTTAATTATTATGCCCGAACTTCCATTAAAACAATTGTTAAGTATTGCGCAACAGAGAGAAAAAGAAGCGCAACGGAAAAGAGAAGCACAGGAAGAACTTGCTGCTGAAGAGAAGAGTATTGTAGATATAGCTGCAACTGCAGGTGTTTCTCAGGAAAGTCTAGAACAAGTAATTAAAGAATATCGTGAAAATAAACTACCGGCTCAGGAACTTCGTGTACTGCAGACAGTTGGAGAACAAATAAAAACAAAAGTAGGAGAAATTGCAGGAAAAGTAGTCCCTACTGGAAAAAAAATAGTTCTGGGAGGGGCAGTTTTTGTTTCTCTTTGCGCTTTACCATATGTGGGGAAATATTCTGTAGACTATTTCTTTACCAGTAATTCAGAAAAAGCACGAGAAGTATATTCACAAGTACAGCAGGGAATACTGAAACCAGCAGAAGCACGATTTGAATATTTGGGTTTGATTCAAGATGCATTATATAATATTAATGAACACGTGGGCGATTCTAAAAAAGATTATGTTGCGAAAGCTGAAGGGTATTTGGATGCATTAGAAAAAAATTATTATTCTGCAGAAGAGGGAATAAAAGTTCTTGAAATTATTGACGATGTTGACTGGAATGGATCTGTGTTCAACGACTATTATCCTCTTAAAAAATACATTTCTTTATGCAATAACAAGAAAAAAAACGGAGCAGAGATGATTGGAATTTTAGAAAGAGCTTCAAAAAATAAGTACACTACAGATAGTTACACCTTGCTTGCTGTAGCGTCTGCAATAGTGGAAGGAGAGATGTGAGAAAGATTATTTTTCTCTTTTCTTAATATCAAAAATGAATCCCCTTTACTTTCTCACCACCAACAAGAATAAATTTGCCGAAGTACAGCGAGTTATTCCCTACGTAGCAATGCTTCCGGTAGAGCTTCCTGAAATCCAAGAGATGGACTTGCAAAAAATTATCGAGAAAAAACTGGAAGCAGCAACACACTATCTCCAGCAAAATGCTGATCTTCTGGCACAACAGCAGATTAACGTCCAGCATTTCTTCGTTGAAGACAAGCGCGTTATATCTCAAATATCTCAATGGATTTCCATGGCCACTCATCAAATGGATGCATCAACGCATAGGGAATAACGGTATTGCTGATTTGATCGGACAGCACTGGGAACACAGAGCAACAGCAGCAACCATGATTGGCTATGCTAACCTTGCAGTGCAACCGATTGAAGTACGGTATTTTCTTGGAGAAGTACAAGGTGCGATAGTTCCTCCCCGAGGAAAGAACGATTTTGGTTTTGGCCCCATTTTTCTTCCTAATGATCAATGGAAAACTTTTGGCGAGATGACATGGGAAGAGAAAGATCGGCATGGAATGCGGGGAAAGGTGTTGAGAGAGTTGAAGGAGTATTTAGGAAAGAAAATGGAATAGTACTTTTTCCGCTGTCAAAATCTACTTGTGTTTAAACGAAAACTTTAAAAGTACACGTACGTACACGTACCCTATGACCACAAAAACACTCACTATTACGGAAGATGCGTATGAACGCTTAGCAGCAATTAAAGAAGAAAGTGAAAGCTTCACCGATGTGATTAATAGAATTACAGGAAGAGTAAGCCTTCTTTCCATTGCTGGAATTTTGACAGAAAAAGAAGCAGATCATCTGGAAATGAATGTTAAAAAAATACGCACAAGATCACACCAGCGTGCTGAACGCATAGCCAAGGAGTTAGAAGATGATTCTTGACACTTCTTTTTTAATTGACTTAATGAAGAATAAACAAGCCGCGCTCACAAAAGCACAATCATTGGAATATGCCTCGTTCCCTGTACGAACAACAACCATAACTGTTTTTGAACTGTGGCAGGGTCTTGAAGATTTGCAAGATGAACAAAAAAGAACGACGCTAGAACATTTTTTATCTGGAATTGGTCTTTTGGGATTTGATTTAGAAAGCGCAAAACAAGCAGGAAAAATCCATGCAGAGCTCAGAAGAAAAGGGGAGATCATAGATGCAGAAGACAGCATGATTGCGGGAATTGCACAACAACATAATGAAGCGGTTCTAACAAGAAATGTGAAGCATTTTGAACGCATAAGAGGATTGAAGATCGAGAAATATTGACAAATCTTAATAAAAAAGGTAATTGTTTAGCTTTCAGAAGTTAAGCAAAATCGTCTTGGCCATTCGTTCAGTTTGCTTTCGGATAATCTTACCGTTTAACAAGATTATTTATTAATTGATGAAGCAAACCAATAATTTCATGCAAGCAATAGTTGTTCTTCACTCACCTCTTGGTACGGACGGCGTTTTTTGCAATATCACTCGTTTTTTGGATAGTGCCAAAAAATTTATAAATAACATTATTTTCTATCTCTAATTATGTCAGATTATGATATCATTGCCAGAAAACATTTTGGAGAAGATTATCATCTATTAACCCCAAAACAACATTTAGAAAAATATCTTCATGCATTTAATTTAGATCCTCTGGCAAATGAAGTAGCAACAAGCAGTCTAAGAAATATGGATGAAAAAAAGGCAGAAGAAATTCTCCTCCATTTTTTAAAATCTGAGGAGGCTCTTGCAAGAGCTTTAGAGCTTATCGCTAAAAAAACTTAGATTACTTTCCAAAGATATAAAAGATAGACCAATCTAGAACCAAATGACAAAACCGAACTATCGCATCCTCACCCACAGCAATTGCTTAGACGGCTTCTGCAGTGCTTTCATTGTTAAAAAATATTTTAATGTAATTTTAGGGACAACACTTTCTCAGGAAGAAATACAAAAAATACCGGTCATCGGCGTTGAGCCGCAAGAATTACAAGAAAAAGAAGTCACTGCTTATGATCTAGTTGTTGATCTTCCTTTGCCAATCGAAAACGTTTTTTTCTGGTGCGATCACCATATTACCAGCAAACCAAAAAATACCCTGCCAAAAAATTATCACTGGAAAGATGAACCCAGCTGTACGGGATACCTATTGGCTCTTGCGGAAGAACGAGGATTAACAATGAGTGATGAATTAAAAGCTTTCAAAAAAGCTATCGATATTAAAGATGCAGCATTATATACCGTCGAACATATTAAAGAATGTTTTTATCCTCAAAAAAATTATGAACTTGCTTCTCCTTTGTTAAAGTTGCATATGATTGACGGTATGTTTAGCACAAGAGATAAAGTTCTGAACGATGAAATTTTCCGCACTCTCTTAAGTAGAGAGTTGGGAGAGACGCCCTTGAGTACGCAGACACTTTGGCAGTTAGATCCATTATTGTTTCATCGCGCCCACTTGGAAAGTTATGCGCAATGGAGAGAAAATGTAGATACGTATTTAGTGTATAATGAAGAGATTAAAACCGTTGTACAAGATGATCGCAAGGCAGAAAAGCGTAGAGGAGTAGCAGATCGGTTTTATGTATATTTGAAATTTCCACAGGCAAGTTACAGTGTAAACTTCGGGGTTATTGAAGAAGAGAATAAGACTCGTTTTGGTTTAGGCAGTAATCCTTTTCATAAAGATAGATGCAAAGTAAATTTAGGCGAATTATGTAAAGAAATAGGAAAGAAATTTGGTTTTGGACCTGGCGGCGGGCATCATGGTGTGGGAGGAGTAAGCGTTAAAAAGGAAAATACAGATAAGGCGTTAGAGTTTATACTTGGAAAGTTGAAAGAAGGAAAGTGAAGAATTACCCTGATATTTATAAAATGTATTAAGCATCCTTTCCCCAAGGAAAATAAACAGCAAGTCCTTTTTTGCTGTAAAAATCAACAAGTTCTGTTTCTTTAGCAAACAAACAAAAAGTCTTTACTTCCCGTGCACCTTGCTGCAAGAGATGTTGTTTTCCTGCGATAAGACTTGCCCCGGTGGCGGTTTGATCGTCGACCAAAAGAATGGTTCTTCCTGCAACTTGAACTTGCGACTCTTCAGTCACTCGCGCTTCTTTTTTTACTTGTTTCAGCGATTTTAAAGTACTGCGAGAAGCATCAGAATAATGAGAAACTTTCATATAAGTGAATTCGATCCCACCTAAACACTGCGCGACATATTTTGCAATCAATGCACCGCCGCTTTTGATGCCGATGATAAGGTCAGGATCAAAATGACTTTGCGATATTTCTTGACCAGTGGTTTGCATCATAGTTTCCAAATCTTCCCAAGTATGTTTTTTAGTGCTGATCTGGCTGAGCTCGATGGGAACAGCCTTTAGCATTCCACGCATGATACCATCCAGTGTCCTATCCAAATAACTTATTCCTGAACGATCACGTTTCTTGTAGTAAAGTGCTTCTAAACTAC
>JACPNC010000087.1:0-2504 GCA_016185685.1 Candidatus Woesearchaeota archaeon
ATACCGCCAGCATTATCAGTGATTGGTCCGTAGGAATCAAGTGCAATAATCATTCCAGTCAACGAGAGCATAGCAACAGCAGCAATGGCAACTCCGTAAATTCCTGCCAAAGAATGGGCTGCAAGAATCCCGCCAACAATAACAATGACAGGAAGGAATGTAGATTGCATACCGATCGCCAAACCACTGATAAGATTTGTTCCTGCACCGGTGACTGAAGCGTCAGCAATTTTTCGTACTGGCGCATATTTAGTGCTGGTATAATATTCAGTGATAACATTAATCAAAAACGTTACCAGCAAACCCACAAGCGTGGCAAAGAAAAGTTTGAGAGAATTTCCAGTGTATATTGTAACAAAGTAAAATCCAACCGCAGAGATAACTCCTGCTGCTGCAAGACCTTTATACAAAGCACCCATGATATTTTCAGATTTTCCCAGACGTACAAAAAATGTTCCGATGATAGAAGCAACTATTGCAACAGAACCCAGCATCAAAGGATATTCAACTGTTCTGCTGAATCCATCTGCAATCGCAGGCAAGGAACCAAGAAGCATCGCCGCAAGCAAAGTAACCACATATGTTTCGTATAAATCAGCACCCATACCTGCACAATCACCTACATTATCACCGACATTATCAGCAATAGTTGCCGGATTTCTTGGATCGTCTTCAGGAATTCCTGCTTCGACTTTACCTACTAAATCAGCGCCGACGTCAGCCGCTTTGGTGTAAATGCCGCCGCCTACTCGAGCAAATAGGGAAATTAATGAGGCGCCAAAACCTAATCCAACTAAATGCGCCGGATCTTTATAGAAAGCATAAAATAAACTTACTGCAAATAACGCTAAACCAACAACAGCCATTCCCGTAACTGAGCCGCCACGAAATGCAACGCTGAGCGCTTCTTTTAACCCATTATGAGCACTTTGTGCAGTTCTGACATTGGTACGAACAGAGATAGACATACCAATATATCCCGAAACTGCAGAGAGAATTGCACCGAGAACAAAACCTAAAGCGATTGACATATTGAAAAGCAAGGCAAGCACAACAGCAATCACTACGGCAAAGACAGCTATAGTTTTGTACTGTCGGGCCATATAAGCCATGGCTCCTTCTTTAATTGCAGAAGCTATCTGCTGCATTTTTTCCGAGCCCTGTTCTAATTTAAGAATGTTCAACGACAAATAACCTGCGTAAGCTAACGCAAGCAAACTCATAATCATTGCGAGATATTCAATCATAGTAATCCCTCCGAAAGTATTTTTTAATCCAAGTTAGAAGGTGGTTTATATAGTTTATTGTGTTTTAAGTTCATAATTGTGTTTTAACTTCACAAGAATAAAAAAATTTATATCTCTCTTTACCTTTCTGATCATCCATGCGAGGAGAAATCATTATTGCCCCCGAGTACAAAGAAATTACTGGTCCTCTTATCTTTTTAGCAGGGCCAATCCAAGGAGCAGAAGATTGGCAATCCCGCGCTGTTGGTTATCTGCAACAAGTGGCATCAGAACCCCATATTGCTAGCCCCAGAAGACCACTGAAACATGAGGGTGAATTTCCGGAACAAATGTATGCTGCACAAGTAGACTGGGAAACACATTATTTAAGAAGAGCAGCATCCCAGAAAGAAGATGAAAAAGGAGTAATTCTTTTTTGGCTAGCAAAAGAGATAGGACATTCCTGTAATCATGCCCATGGACAAACGACACGATTTGAATTAGCGGAATGGAAAATGCATCATGAGAAAGAAGGAACGCAGTTAGTAGTAGGTATTGAAGAAGGGTTTACTGGCGCGCGATATATTTGCAGAAGGTTTGACCAAGATTGCCCAGAAGTACCCATTCTTTCTACGTTGGAAGAGACTTGCGAAAGAGCGGCGAAGATGTGTTACAAGAGGTGAAAAATCTTAAATTAAAGAAAGTGAATAAAAAAATTAAACAGAATAAAAGAATTGACAGAATAATTTATAAGCCCCATTTCTCTTCTTAACCATTACCATGGCAGAACATCACTTAATCATTGACCATCTCAAATTCGGCTATGAAGGATTATTTAATGCGGCCGAATTATACAATGTTATCTCTCACTTCTTCTACGAAAGAGGCTGGGACTGGATGGAGAAATTCAACTTAGAACAAGTAACTCCAACCGGGAAACATATAAAACTCATTCTTGAACCATCAAAAAGCGTGAGTGATTTTTACAAAATTGCAGTTTCCATTAAAGTACATATGACTGATTTGAAAGATGTAGAAGTAGAACAGGAAGGAAAAACACTCCATCTGAACCATGGACAAATAAAAATTACCTTTGACGGCTACGTCGTTAGCGATAGAAGCGGCGAGTGGACAAGCAAACCTTTCTACTGGTTCCTTACTGTTCTTGCCCAAAAATATTTTTTTCGCGACCGCTTTGCAAGAATGGAAGCATGGATCACCAACGATGTAGAAGATTTGCATGAACGCATTAAGACTTACTTAAATGTGTTTAAGTAT
>JACPNC010000087.1:2559-6181 GCA_016185685.1 Candidatus Woesearchaeota archaeon
AGAGAAAAAATAAAAGAATAAAAAAATGAAAAATGAAGAGTGGTAAATTAAACATAAAATAAGAGATATTAAAAAAAATGGTCGACACTTACTTTGAAAAGAATTTAGTAATCAACAATCGAGAAGTAAAATACAAAGGCAAGTTTAAGGTAGAAGAACTTTTCCGCACTATAAATAAAACTTTGACAGAAAAAGGGTACACTAAACGTGAAAAAAAAACTGAAGAAACAGTTACTGATGAAGGCAGAACTACATTGATAGAACTCCGCCCATTCAAGGAAAAAACAGAATATGTAACGTTGATGATTAAAATAAGGATTCATCTAGAGGGGATTACAGAAAAAACAGAAGACCTTGAAGGAGTACGACATAAATTTCAGCAGGGAAAAATACTATTAACTTTTGATGCGTGGTCTTTAACAGATTATCAGCAACGCTGGGGTATGAAACCATGGGTGTTTTTTTTCAAAGGAGTCATTAACAAATATTTGTATACTTTCCCCATGGAAGCGGGATTTACTGGGGAATTGGTAGGAGATACAGGATATATTGTGGGTGAAATAAAAAAATTATTGAATTCCTACGAAGAGAAGGAAGGAAAAGGGGAGAAGGAAGTAAAGAAAATAAAAGAAGAGGAAGTGAGGAAAAGCGCAGAAGAAGAGATGAAAAAGGAAATGGAAGAAATGAGAAAAGAAGGAAATAGTGCAGGATGGGGAGAAGGGTAAGCACCAGTTGTGTTTACTATATAGTGACATTCATAGAAAAGTTTTTAAGTGAGAGGGATTCTTATCACAATTATGAATCGATACGAACCCAAAAGTTTAGTCGAAATTGTACGAACAAATGATGCCGTCTTTCTTGATGCTAATATTATTACCCTTCAAAAGTATAGAGAAACTATTGGAAACGTCTCTCTTCCTATTGATCTTCTTACTTGCCAAGAATATATGATTGCTTCTCATCAAAAACTAAAAGCCATCCATTCTTTAACAAAAGAGGGAAAATTGCACATTACCCTTCCTGTCTTTCGAGAAGTACTTTATATGCATGAAGTCCTTGAATCTCAGCGAGAATACTTAACTAAAAAAAAGAAAACACGCAAAATCGCATATAAAGGCAACCGCAGTGATCAAGTTCGTCGCAGAAGCGGTAACTACGCTAGAGATGAGCATGGCAGAGAACAGAAGTTTCGTGACCTCACTTCTGCTGAAGAAACTGCGCTAGGACATCTTAAATCACTGGCAGATACGCTACAGGAGACATTATTTAGTTTGCAGGTCTATCAAGCTAAAGAAAATTTGGAATCACAACTGTATGGACATGCTTCTCTTGCAGACACTTCGTTAGTTTCCGCCCTATTAGAATACGCAGAACAGACCAGCAAACAAACAACCATAGTCAGCACCGATAGAGACGTACTATTATTTTTTCACGAGCAAATATCTTTACCGAGATATGCTACGCTCAGAGAGAAGGTAAGCTTTCATCGCTACGATCCAAGGTATAAAACTGGCTGGAAGTGGAAATTTGGATCGGTTCTTGATCAAAAAGTAAAGAGCATTGAAGAGAAGATGAATGGCACAGATTAAACAGATTCAAATCACTTTCCCCCGCAAATCTAACACCGTCACCCGTTCAATTCTTGCTTTTACTATATCACCAAGTTTAAAATTTCCTTCTACCAACACTGGTTTATATGAAAGATTCCTGCCAATCCATCGCGGTATTTTGTTTTTATTCCCCTCATCATTCCCCTCGTCAGATTCTTTTACTTTTTCAGAAATAATAATTTCTCCTTCCCAACCAATCCAACGCTCGTTCTGCAATAAAGAGATATTATGAAACAAGTCAGTAACAATTTTCAAACGATGCGTCACTACTTCTGCAGATAGTGAAGAAAGTTTGATTTTTGCTGCTGTTTTTTTTGTTTTCGGCAAGAATGAAGAGAGGTTAATAATATCCGGTGAAATTTCCCTCAGTAATTTTTGTGTTGCTGCAAAATCTTCATCTTTCTCTGTAGGATAGCCGACAATGATATCTGTCACTAAAGTGAGTTCCGGATACAAGTGCTTCAACTCCGTTACATACCCCGCATATTCTTCCGCGGTGTTTCTTTCATGCATATGTTTCAACACTGCATTGCTTCCTGTCTGGATGGGAATATGCAGAAACCTGAAAATCTTTTCGTGAGCAAGAAGAGGAAACAAATCACGTTTAATAGTTTTTAAATGAATTGGATTACCCTGGTCAATTCTTATTTTAAAATTGCCGGGAATTTTTATGAGTTCCTGAAGCAATGCCGGCAAAGTAGTGCCGATATCTAAACCATAACAAAGCGTATCCTGAGATGTCAAGAGGATTTCTTTTACTCCATCTCGAACTGCCTTTTCTGCGACGTCAACAATATCTTTTAGAGGATAAGACTGGAATAGTTGAAATGTTTCCCCCGCGCCCACGTTTTTATTTTTAGGACACATACATACGCCCTGACAACCACGATTGATAGGAATGATTTCAACAAATGGATTTCTTTTTATTTTAGGCAAATTTAATGGGGGCATTTCGCTGGTTTCAAATATTTTGACTACATTTTCATTCAGCGCTTCTTCTACAACTTCCACAATACGATGAATATTTCTTGTTCCTAGCAAAGAAAATTTCGTTAATTTTTCCTGCTCTGATCGTGAAACACATCCAGTGATAATGATAAATTTGTAAGGGTAGTTGTTTTTTATTTCTTCTAAACGATTTATGTAAGCACTTTTTGATGATTCAGCAAGATTCACATTAAAAATAACAATGTCTGCCTCTTCAGATTTTTCTTTCAGTTCAAACTTTGCCTGCTTCAGGAGGCCAGCCATGTATTCTGCATCGGCAAAATTAGAGTTACTACCGTAAGTCTCAATGTGGAAGGAAGTCATAGGATAATTTTAGGAAATAGGTTTTATAAGGGTTGTGAATGACAATGGAACAAAAGTTCTTCTTTCTTACAAATAATTTTATAAAGAGTTCTTCTAAATACCTCAATTCATGCCGGCAAACAAAGGCTGATGCCTTTGAGCCAGCATTCGTTAACACTCATGCCGGTATACGAAGGAACCTCTGAGGAGAACCCTTCGGACCGTCATTCATTACATTCATGCCGGGGTAGCAAAGTTCGGCCAAATGCGCAGGACTTAAGACCTCAATGAAAGACACTCACGTGAATACGTGAGAAGTTGTAAGTTATCCTGTCTCTTAGTGGGTTCGTGGGTTCAAAAACACTTGGAAATAAGTGTATGAAAGTCCCTCCCCCGGCATTTTTTATTTTAATAATGTTATTTCTTTTTCATCTCAGGGATTCTTGGAAGAATCAAAGCATATATAGTTGCGATGATTGCCATTACATACCAACCAAAACCGATAGCCATACCTAAAGCTGCAGCAAACCAGAGACTTGCAGCAGTGGTAAGATTCGTGATTTTTCCTTCTTCTCCTTTTAAAATAATTCCTGCTCCAAGAAATCCTACGCCCGTGACGATCTGCGCAGCGATTCTTGCTGGAGAACTAGGATCTGCAGCAAGAGAAAGAATTGTAAAAAGCATTGAACCACCGATAACAAATGAATGAGTACTGATTCCTG
>JACPNC010000088.1 GCA_016185685.1 Candidatus Woesearchaeota archaeon
AACTCCTGAACTTAAATCACTTACATACTGACAAAGATATCCGCCCGCAGTTGAACTACAAGAATCAAAATATTCGGTACTGCCTTCCACGTTCACTTGCATCTGCTCAGGCGTGACTTCAGTTGTTTCAAGATTGGCAACTGTTGCTTCAACCGTCCACACATCGCCAGCAGAGTTAAGATACGAAGGAATTTCTGCCTGTCCGGTATTTTTAGTAATTTTTACACTCACCGCAAGTGCTTGAGCAGAATAGAAAGGCATACTGAGTACTAACATAATCATAAAAATACCAATGAAACTTAAATTACGCCGAGCCCGCTGAGATTTGTTTTTTGTTTTCATTTTAACATCAAATTTATTCTTTCTTTCAACCCCACATTGGTTCAAGACGTTTACGAACTCCTGGTTGCGCAGAAAAATTTCCTAACTGCGACATCACTTTTAAGTCTTCAACTACACGCATATGTTCGGCGATAGGTACGCCTGCTTCATCCCAGCCTAACACATAAAAAGTAACTTTGTCTGACCCATATAATTGATCTGGAGTGATGGTAAGATAAGTCTCAGGAATATTCCAACTCAGTTGCCCCGCAATATATTCTTCAAGAGTAATGGAATCAAAAGTATTGCAACAACCAGAAAGATCAAAGCATCCGATAGCTTCAAGAACCCCCCCCGTACAACGCTCTTCTTTTGGAATTAATAATTTTTCTTTAGAAGTAACTATTCCAGTTATCTGATACACACCAGGAACAAGTTCTATTTCTTTTCTTCCAGACTCATTTCCATTCACTGTTATTAAAGTAGTAAAGTCATCAGAAATTAAAGCAGGATTGATATCCGCCACACGAGTAAAAGTAAGTGTTGCAGTTTCCAGAGGACTTAATTTTCTCTTGAGATCAATAAACTGCCACCAATGATGATCTTCATCTCGCATTGAAGGTGTATATTCTAAAAGTGCGGGTTTTCCTGGTATTCCTCCAGAAAAGCACACAGCAGAAGTGCTTACAGTAATATCACCGATGGAACTGCCGATACTAGCTCCCGCTACCGCACCAATTGCTGAGACAAATGGACCAACACCTAAAACTGCTCCCACAACAGCACCACCCCAACTTAAAATTCCTTTATTAACACCGATATCAGGACTTTCAATACATTTGACTAGATTTTTCTTTTCTACTTCAACTGTAATCGATTTTTTAGGATAAATTTCCACTACCGGTGTAGAAAATCCTGCAGCTACAGCATCAGCAACCGCATATCCAATAATTCCTGATTGTTTTTTGTAAGGATAAGTATCTATAGGATAAAAATTAGAGAAATAACCTTCTTTCATGTAACTTCCTATGCCCCCATAGACTGCAGGATAAGATGTTTCTAAAACCCCTACATCGTTAGTCATCCCCATCATGCAATCATCCTGTTCAGGTATGGAAAAAAGAACTTGCACATCAGCAACCGGTTTTTTGGTCGATCCATCTAGAATAATAGTTTTAACTGGTTCAGTAAATCTTTTGTTGTCATCACACATCATGCTCAACGTACTTCTTGCTACAAGGGGAGGCTGTTGATATCCATCTTTAACTACCTCATTATTCCTCATATTTGCTTCCAAGGCAAAAACAAAAGAATATCCTTGCCCATGAAGAGCATTCGCATCACGCACAGTGATTTGTAAAGGATAACTGACATCATAAGAATTATGATACCTATTTACAGTAAATTGAAATATACTGGTCTGATGAGTAGACGGTCCTATACGTCCTGCAATATCAGTCATATCAAAATAAGGTTCCCAATTAAAATAATCAAAATTAACTTCTAAATCATTTCCCAGCTCTAATGGAATAACAGAATTATCATAGTTTTGCTGGTATAACTTACTCAGATCTGCTACCTCTGCTCCGTTTTGAACAGCAGGATATTCATATCGATAAAATTGCGTACTCCCTAAATAACGTAACATGGGAACCTGAGAAACAAGTAATCTTCTCAAATTTTCTTTCACTTGAAGTTCATTCCAAAAAGCAGGAGGTACAATTTCAAAGGAAAGATATTCGTAAGGAGGAAGTCTTTCTGAAGAGAGACCACTATAAGATGCCAAAATTCCTTCAAGATGTTTCTCAATAAAAAAATATGTCTTTTCAGCAGTGGCAATCTCCTGCGCAACTTCATAATAATGTTTCAATCTCAGCGGCACTTTCACAAAAAATTCATCCATCTGATGTTCTGATTCTCCCTGCCGCGCTTTTACTTTCATAGAGAGATGGAAATTAACGCTTTCCTCTCCAATGCGCACTTCTACTTCCGGTTCTTCAGCCACGACCCGATAACCTTCCTCAAAAAATGATTCGTATCTTTGCAAACAGCCATTTAATTGTTCTTGAACAAAACGGCTTAACTGCGCTTCCACACTCATCACTGCATCCTCTTTCGCATATAACTTTGGTTGTAAAGAAGAAAATGTAACTCTGCCGCCCTTGTTCGGCTCGACATTATAATGCCAGTACGGAATTTTTGTAGGTTCAAGATCCAATCCATCTGCATCAGTCGGATTGCTTGCAGAATATTCTCCCACCAATTCCGGATAAATATATCCCCCTTGCTGACCAAGTAAAACCAGTCCGCGTTTTCCCACATCATTCAGACAGTTTTCCGTATATGTCTGCAGCGGCGCAAATTGCA
>JACPNC010000076.1 GCA_016185685.1 Candidatus Woesearchaeota archaeon
AGTTTATTTTTTAACCTTATTTTTCTATTAAGGTATGTTTCATAGATGAAGCCAGAAATTCCCGTAGCAGCAAAAACAAAACCAAATGGAAGAGAACCTACCATCATCAGCATGCCAAAAATAAGAGCAGGTACTTTTGCATTTAGAAATAGCTTTCTAAAATCATAAACAAATACGCCTAAATTTCTGGTGCTTGTCGATTCTAACCCAAAGTCCGAAAGAGCTCGCTTCTTTTCAGCGTTTGCTTGAAGGAGAAGTTTAGTTAAGTGAACTTTCTTCTCCACTTTTTTAATCAGCAAAGGCAATTTGATGAGTATATCTTTTTTAGTAAGGTTATCGGCTTCCTCTAAAAACTCTTCGTAATTTCCTTTTAATATCAGTCCTCGTTCTGTTGCTCTCTTCCACTTACTAAAATACTTACGAAATTCATCTCGCTCTTCACCAGAATATCCTTTGTTTCTCTCATCTAAAAATGTATGCCATACCGATAAAATTATTGAACTGTAGATGCTGGCATACATCTCTTCAATTGAATTTAAAATTACTTTTGAATCTAGTTTTTCGTATATACCTTCTCCGTTTATATTAATCTGTTTTAACAGCTTATGCTTGTTTGCTTTAAGTTTAATGAGTTTCTGAAAGTTATGTGGGTTATTTGTACCAGACAATTTTTTTATTTGTTCTTCTACAGACTGAAGTCTTCCCTGTAACATATCAACATTTTGTTCAATATCAGCAAGATGTCCTACCTCACGAATGTATTGACGAACAGTAAGCCCTGAGACCCCAAGTTTATAGGCAATATCATCCGCACTTAACCCTTGTTTTAACATTTCTTTGGTAATGCCAAGACGTTCTCTTCTTTCTTGGGAACGTCGTTCTCTAGCCATAGCTCTTCCCCACTGTCCACGCTTATCTTTTAGCATCCCAAGAAGCATGAGCAGTAAATTCTAGTAATAGTTATAAAGTTTTACCTAACAAAAGGTCTTCTATTTAGAGAGACATCTCACTTTAATCGTACAATAACCCACAATAAACCTCACTTTAAACCACAATAAAACTTATTTTTAGCTTACTTTTAACTTATTTTAAACTAAGGATTGGCAAAGTTTTAATATTCCTCTTTCCCTATTGTATGGGAGAATATGCCAAAAACCATAAACCAAGAAACCATAAGAGAAATAGTCAGACTTCGTGAAGAAGAAGGACTTAATTTTAAAGTGATAGGGAAGATGCTGGGTATGCATGAAAATACTGTTAGTGCTCATTACCGATCCGAGACGGAATCCTCTGCACCGGCTGCATCTTCCAGCGTAGCAATAGAAACAAAAGAAAAACTCGTTGCCATCAGGCAGGACATGCACGACGCTATTCAAAAAGTTCAAGGATACCTCGCTGATGAGACCTTCGGTAAAGAGATGCAAACCCGCCTTGTTGCACATAAAATTTTCACCGAGGCTTTGGTGGTGGGGCGTGAAGAAAGTGCAATTGCTGCGTTTAAGCAACGCTTTGGCTTGGATAGGTTTGCACAAGATGAACTCTTGGAGGTTTCCGATGCGTGGGCGCAAATTTTTAACGAGGTTCTTTGCTCGGAATTTACAGAGAAAGATGCAATAGGCTATTTTGCTAGTATGTTTCAAGAAAAAGATACGCTGTCGCAGAGAGTATCATTTCTTAGAGAACAACAGAATGTACTGAATAAAGCGATATGTGAACTTGAACAAAAAATTACAGGTTGCAATGATGAACTGGTCAAGTTAGCTGCATTTAAAATGGCACTCATTTCTAGTCGCAGATAAAAAAAAGAAAGAAAAAAATAAAAAATCAGACATTAAAATTCTTCTGTAATTCCTTACCAAGCCATGCGGCTGCTTTCACCGGCAGAGTGTAAGATTTTTCTTTTGTGAAGGTTTTTCCTCCCTCATCATCCTCAAATCTCCCTCGCTGTAGAGATAGAAACTGGTATTCTCTACCATCATCAGCGGTAAAAGACTTCAAGTCTAATCGGAATCCTACACCTCCTATTTCTGTTTCTGCTACTCGTTTCACATGCCTCACTTCTAATTTTTTTCCTTTCATTTTATATTCTCCTCGGAGCCATATTCAGTTTGATATGCCTTCCGAAATGTCCGCCTAGCGTATTCAATGCCATGCTTTGGAATGTGAGCTTTACTCCATTTTGCCTTAGTTAGCAAAACCTTAACATACTCGTCAAAAGTGATTCCTTGCTCTACACAGAACTTCGCAAGAAGAAAATCTTTTCCAGAACGGTCTGGAACATTCTCTTCTTTAAGTAACTCCCATAGTCTTGGAAAATTTTTCAGTTTCTCAATTGTTTTCTGACTTGGTTCACCTTGGTGGTTTTTAGTTTCTCCAACACCAACACACGGGGGGGCGGGCGTGTGTTGCAAGGTTGACTTCTTTCCAAGCCATTCTAAGAATTCCAAAAGAAAAGAACTGAGCAGACTATTCTCTCCAGGTTTAGATAATTCAACGAGCGGAACTTTTAGTTTTCCACTTTTAAAGTGCTCGCAATATTCTATAGCAATTTGTGTACGATTACTACCCTTAGCTTTATCAGCATCAAAACAATCACACATAAATTCCCTAAATTTTTTTCTAACCTCCTCGGAAACATTTTCCAGTTCTTTAAACAGCAACCGCACGTGGTGTCCCCGACTGCTTGTATCGAAGACTTCATAATACAAGTCAAAAGAATTTAATTTTTCTAGCACGTGCCGAAGGTTATCTGAATCCAAGTCTAAAACCATTTCTCTCTTAATATACGACCTGAGATTTGCTCCATGAATTTGCTCCTCTGTCGCTTGACTATACCAAACCCAATTTTTAAAACAAGGGAAGTTCTTATCCCCAACTTTTACTAACCTTTGGAGTTCAAAGTCCCCATGTGTTTCGTATAATTCTTTAAGCCATTTTTCCTTATTCATTTTTTTTGCCTCCTAACAATTTTTCTATTTTTTTTTGAGCGTGCTCTTGGCTAGAGTAGTCCCACGCATTTCTGCCGTAGAACTGTCGTTTGCCAACAGGCAGCCATAATTCGTCGTATCTGCGTTGTTTTCGCACAGAAAACCCCACCAAACCTTTGTGATAGCGAGTGGAATGGATGCTGTACAAAACAACTCGCTCATGCTGATTTGCAACGGTGCTAACGCCAATTTCTAGGTATTTCATTTTTTTTCTCCAGCGTGATGGAGCTCACGCTATTGCTAGTTAATTGCCCGTAGAATTAGCAAAATTTAAATAAGAGGTGACGCTCCTATCTTTTGGTCCTTTGCCCTACGGGGCTTTTTTTTACTTCTTTACTTCAACATTATACTCTAGAGAGATGTCACATTTTTTCCTAAGCTCTAAACATTTTTGTGATATTTTTCTTCCGAGTTCGTTTATTTTCCCATTAACAAAATTTTTAAGTTCAGTTGACATTTTTTTCACGCTCCATTTTTTGAAAGTAAAATTCCCTAATTTGACGAATGCTTTCTGGGTGGTGTTTTTCTAGTTTCTCATCGATTTTGGTTAATTTAATCATGGGGTGATGATCACCCTCCCTATGTCATCTATTGATATATTTAGCTTACACCCTGCGATGATTTTATTCCTCCGTGTCCATTCCTTCGGGATGGTAATTAGAAAACTATTGCCAATCGGATGCACCTTGCGAATGAACTTGACGATTTCCATTTGAATTGATAGGGGTATTAAGACTTATTTTAAGGTTGTCATAAAATAAATAATTTGTTTTATTAAAATTGCACTTTTTATTTAATATTCGCAGAAAATTTATATATTACTTTGTATTTTTCTTATAAGATGGTAAGTGTTTTTCATTTGAGGCAAAATGAGTGGAGAATAGTAAAATCTCTTCTGTCATGGGAGGGATCTCTACAAACGAAAGGCTGGAAATCCCAAGAGGAAATTTTTAGAGAAAGTAACTTGGGATGTCACAAAAATAATCTTCGCTTCCATTACCTAAATCTCCTAGTCAAAAATGGTCTTCTTGAGGAAAGAACATATCCTTTTATCCCAGAAAAAAAGAGAACTAAACGACAAAGAGCTAAAAAACATCCCACGCATTGGCGGTTGTCCCCTACCTGGAGAAACTTTAAACTTTTAAAGATGACTCTGAGTTCAGTATACGGCGGTGCATATTTTAAAAGTATCCCTATCTCCTTAGAAGAGTTTGAAAAATCTTCTTATGCTAAGAGTGACATCTTTAATCGGGTATCCTTAGAGGACGAATTATGCAACAATGGAGAGATTATTGAGAAATTAGAAGAACAGAGAAAATCAATAGAAAAGCAGATAAATGAGCGAAAAATAAGAGAAAAGGAACTAGGGGAAGAGATACATACTGGAGCAATGAAAGAGTACACTGAAATAATGAAAGGTACGTTACCTATTCAACTATCGGTTAAAAAAATAAAAACCAAGGAGGTCAATAGTAAGAGTGGTGGCGATACGTCCATACGTCCCTAAGCGGGGCCGTGGCGTTTTTATTATATTTTTTTAGTTGGTTGTTTTGGAAATCTTTAAAGTATAGAAAATCACTTTAATAATCGTAAGATTAGCTAGACTAAAGTGATTTTCTTATTAGGAAATAACTTTAGTAACGCTTTTCGTAAAACTACGAAAATTAAAGTTATTTCCTATAGTGAATGAAAAAATTGAATTGCGGTAATTATATAAATACAAAAGTGTTTTTTAAATAAATGAAATCTCTTGATTGGTGGGAACAAGTTTTACGGGATATTGAGACGGCAGAATATCTCTTTGAAGGTAAACGGTATAAAGAATGTTCTTTCTTTTGTCAGCAAGCTGTTGAGAAAGCACTCAAATCCATTCTCTTAAAAACAAAAAAAGAGATTGTAAAAGTTCATGACTTAGTAAAACTTGGCCGATTAGTTGATTTACCGGAAGAATTTGAAAAAGAATGTGACCAACTAACCGGTGTTTATATTGACACAAGGTATCCAGATACTGGATCATCCGTTTATACTTCTAGTGAGGCTTCTGATGATATTCGCGCTGCGAGGAAATTATTACAATGGGTAGAAAAAAACATTTAGAACAATTAAAAGAATTTAAACTAGCACTGGCTAAAGAAGTTCCCATAGATAAGATGATCCTCTTCGGTTCCCGTGCAAAAGGAAAATCTCATCGCTGGAGTGATTTTGATGTATTAGTGATAAGCAAATGGTTTGAGAACAAAAAATTTCGTTATCGCGGGATTGGCTTTAGAAAATTATGGCAGTTAGATTATCCTGTTGATTTTTTGTGTTATACTCCTAAAGAATTTCATAAATTAAAAAAAGAACCTTCTTTGGTTTCTCAAGCTGTTCGGGAAGGAATAACTATATAAACTCAAAAATATTTCTTCTTTCTAAAATGAACCAGAGGTGGTTGTTGGTAATGGTAATAATGTTGCTTCCCTATTCAGTACTCGCTTATAAAATTAATTTGGATTGTAATGGGGATGCAACGGATTCTGTATATGGAAAAACTGTTACACCGGGAAGTGAAGTGAGTTGTGATGTGAATTTGGTTTTGACTACTTCTGAAGAAATTACTGATGGGGGAGTGAAAGGGTTTGGAGTGGATTTTTTACTTGAGTCTGATGTTTATGATTTTTCTTCAGCTTCAATGATTTTTTTGCATAATGATAGAATCACTTATTCATCAGACAGCGATAATTTTGTAGAGAGTGTTAATTATGAAAGTACTTCTCCTAATCAATTTCATTTGGCTTTAACGGAATCTTCACGAGCATCTACTCCTGCGGAAGGTTTTGCCAGGCTGACTTTTACTGCTCCTGCTGTGGAAGGGGAGTTGCAGTTTTTTGTAAGTCCGATTATGTTTGGATATTTTGATGGAACGAATGCTGTTGAACAAAGTTGTGCTGATGTTACGCAGTGTACAGAGACGGGTGAGAGCAGTAAGGTGAAGGTGGTGGTGGAAAAGGCGACGAGTTGTACTCCCATTGGGGATGTTTTTGATGATGGTATTTTAAATGGAAATGATGTATTTTCTTTAGTTTTAATCTCTCTAACACCATTGACTTGTGTCCCTACTAGTTGTACTCCGGTCGGAGATATTTTCAATGACGGTGTTTTGGATGGAAATGATGTATTTTCTTTAGTTTTAGTGCTAGAAGCAGTAGACAATCCCACTTGTGGTTCAGGCGCAGATGATTTGAGTACTGATGCAGTGGATGAATCTGCTTCCTGTCTAGTTATTGAAGGCGTATATGCTTGTGATGATGGAAGAATTTCTCCAAATCCAATTGCATGTGCATCATAAAAAAAGGTAAAACAAAATGATAAAAAAAACCTTGTTGAGTTTTTTCATTTCCTTGTTGATAGTTGTAATTGGGGTGTCAGCTACTGTAGATTTCAAAGTTCAGATGCCAAGTACAATTCAGCAAGGACAGACATTTGATATTTTTATTATTTTAAATTCCGATAGTGAAGACCAAATAAGATACGCTGAATTTACTTTAACACCGCGTATTTTTGGGATTCTTAATATTGAAAGTACGGCGGTTTCTAGTGCTTTTACGGGTTGGACTTCTGTTTATGATAGAGAAAGTGGAGAAGGATGGAAGTTTGGAAGAACAACTAGTGGTCAAGCAATAGTGCCTTCAAATACTGAATTTGTGGTTTTACATGCAAATGCTATTGAAACAGGAAATACGGTCCTTGATTTTAGTAATACTATTGCACGATTGAATCCTTTTGCCAGTAATGTTGCTAACAATGACCCAAACAACCAACTAGAATCTCAACGCACCATCACTGTAACTTCCTGTCCTTCTGGCCAAACTCTCTGTGGCACGAGTTGTGTGGATTTGAATTCTGATTCGAGTTGTGGTATTTCTTGTGGAACTGTTGTTACTTGTGACACTTCTACTCAACGTTGTATCGCCGGAACTTGCTCTGCATTGTGTGGAAATGACGTGTGTCTAGGAGGAGAAAACGTGATTAATTGTCCTACTGATTGTTCTACAAGATGTGGCGATGCTATTTGTGAAGCGAGTGAACTTACTACAACGCCTGTTTGTGAATCTGACTGTTCGAATTGTGTAACCTCCGGAACAGGAAATATTTGTGAATCTCGTCTCGACTGCATACCTACTCGCAGTGGCTTCAAATGCAAAAATCTGGATAATGGGAAAAGATTGGAAATTTCTGATGGTTCTTTAGGAGAGATTAAATTTTTGTTAATAGGAGCTTATTCTCTCTCCAGCCTTATTCCTTCTATCGCTGCAGATTTTAGAAGTTTTCTTTCTTCAAGTGGTGATTCTGTAGAAACTGTTGATAGCTGCAATAGTTGCAATACGGACTGTATTCTCAAAAAAACAGGACAATATCTTTGTGTTGATTTAGATGGAGTCGATTCCTCTAAAGAACTTTCTTCTACTGATGGCGCACTGGGCAAAATCAAATCCATTCTAAAAGATGACTCGCAACCTTTCATCAAACGTCTTGCTTTAATTGCTAAAGAATTGAATTTACTCTTCACATGAAAAAGAAATCACACCAACCTTCACTGAAAAGAGGATTGATTGTGATAGGTTTACTTCTCTTAACGGTATTTCTTTTTGATCATTTTAGCAAAGAAAGTATTACTAGTGCTGCATATTCGGGGGGAATTACTGGCGCAAGTCATGTGGCGATAGGTAAAAATACTGATTTGAATTTGTTCAATATACAGTTTCATAATTCATTTGAAATATATCAAAATTCAGAAAAAAATCAGCAGGATAAAAAACAATTAATTACGGAGACTGAAGATGCTTTGAAAGAGTTGTATAATCCGTCTCCGTTAAGGTAGAAAGTAGTGGAGTGGTGAAGCGGTAAAGCTGTAAAGTTGTAGGGTGGTAGAGTTGTAAGAGGAATAAGCGGTATGACGGATACTTCAAAACAATGGGCAACAAGGATTGGTGTCATTCTTTTAGTGGTAGTTCTAGCTCTTGTTCTTTTGCGTTTAGTGCCGTTAGTAGGGAAAGTGGTGGGAGATGCTCATGGAAAATTAATTAAAGAAAAGTCTTTACATCACTCTTATGGGGGTGTTACTACAATATGAACTTACCTAAAGAACTTCAGCGGAAAAAAAGAATTCTTGTAAAAATGCTTCGTCGGCATGGGGTTTTGCAGGCAGGAATTTTTGGCAGCTATGCGAGGGGAGAACAGAAGAAGAGAAGCGATGTGGACATTTTGGTAAAAACAAAGAAAGGGACAAGTCTCTTTGATTTTATAGGAATTAAACATGATGCAGAAAAAGTTCTGGGAAAAACAGTTGATCTTGTAGAGTATTCAGCAATAAAGCCAAGAATTAAAGAGCAAATTTTGCATGATGAGGTGCGGATTTTATGACGCGTGATGCTCTTTTGTATTTAGGAGATATTATTGAAGCCATAGAACTTATTGACAAATCTATGAAAAGAAAAAGTAAAGTTTTTTTTTTAAAGGATAGAGATCTTCAGGATGCTACTATTCGTCGTTTGGAAATTATCGGTGAGGCAGTGAAGCATCTTCCTTCCCATTTTAAACTCTCTCCAGCAATCCCTTGGAAAGATGTTGCAGGAATGCGAGATGTGTTGTCGCATGCTTATTTTAATGTAACTCTTGAACAAGTGTGGCTTGTGATTACCAGAGATTTACCCATCTTGAAAGTAGAAATCCAAAAAATAATAAACGGTTTAGAAAAGAAGTAGTTTAAAACGCGAGTTGTATGATGGATACTTCAAAACAATGGATAACGAGAATCGGCGTAATTCTTTTAGTGGTAGTTCTAGCTCTTGTTTTTTTGCGTTTAGTGCCGTTAGTAGGGAAAGTGGTGGGGAAGGCTTATACTGGATTAGATAACACTGCTGGAATTCCTTCTCTCACAAGTCCTCTTGTTGTAGGGCAAAAGATTATCTTGCCTATAAGAGCAAAACTGAGTGGAGAAAGTGTTTCTCTCGCTTTTCGTTTAACTTACGATCCGGCATTGTTAACTCTCTCTTGTGATGCAGATAAAATTTTTTCTCTTCTGGATACTACCTTCGGGTATAATACTGCTAATGATTTAACTCTTGTCCGTACTGTGGATTGTTCAGTGAGTAATTCTATTGGTGTAATGGTAGCAGAATATGCTGGACTATGCGATGAAACTTGTTCTAATGCTTTAGGTTCAACTACGGAATCTGAAGAAATTACTATTGCTGAAATTTATGTGACTGTCAATGATTTAAATCTTGTCTATCCTGCAATTATATCTACGGGAATCAACTTTGAAAGTTTAGGAGACCTTCCTGACCTTGTTTTATATGACGGTGAGGGCAAATCTTTAGTTAGTTTTGCTGGATTAACGAGCATTGATATTGCTGCTCCTGCTCCTGCTGACTCTGACTCTGACGGTGTTAATGATGT
>JACPNC010000089.1 GCA_016185685.1 Candidatus Woesearchaeota archaeon
CAAGTAAAAGAAGAAGCAGTAATTGATGGGCTGAAACCACTTGCAAATGCGCAGAAAGGCAAAGTAGTACTGCGTATTGCCCCTTCTCCCTCTGGACCATTACATATCGGCCATGCTTACGGTGTTTTAATTAACGACGAATATGCCCGCATGTATGATGGAAAGCTCATTCTGCGCATAGAAGACACCAATGCAGAGAATATTTATCCTCCCGCTTACGAGCTTATTGAACGCGATACGCAATGGTTAACAGGAAATCATATCGCCCAAGTGATTGTGCAATCAGATCGTTTGGGAATATATTATGATTACGCAGAAAAACTAGTGCAATTAGGAAAAGGATACGTTTGCACGTGCAATGCAGATGCATGGAGAGAAATGAAAAATTCTGGTAAAGCTTGTTCTTGCCGCGATTTGCCTGTGAAAGAACATCAACTCAGATATGCAAAGATGTTTAATGGGTATGCAGAAGGAGAAGCCGTCTTGCGATTAAAAACAGATATTGAAGATAAAAATCCTGCAATGAGAGATTTTGGTATTATGCGTATTGTTGAACACGTGCATCCTAAGAAAGGGAAAGAACAACGTGTCTGGCCGCTGATGCTTTTTGCTGTGGCCATAGACGACCATGAGATGGGGATTACTCACGTATTGAACGGGAAAGATCATGCCGATAATGCAGTAAAAGAGAAAAAAATTATGGAATGTTTCGGCTGGAAACCTCCGGAATACCAGCATTGGGGGAGAATCAATTTTGAAGGGTTTACTTTAAGCACTACGCAAACGCGTTTAGCAATTGAACAAAAAGAATATCATGGATGGGATGACATCAGGATACCTTTCCTTCCCGCATTACGAAGACGAGGATACCAGCCAGGAGCATTTCGCAAGTTTGCAAGAGAGATAGGATTAAGCTTAACTGATAAACATGTTTCATGGGAAGAGTTTTGGAAAATGATCAATGCTTTCAATCGAGATGTGATTGAAAAAGAAGCAAACAGATACTTCTTTGTAGAAAAACCGATTAAAATAAAGATTGAAGGCGCTCCAAAGAGAATTGTAGAGCTTGATCTTCACCCCGACTTTCCTAATCGTGGAAAGAGAAAATTTACAGTAGAGGATACTTTTTACATTGCAGAAAAAGACCTTCGTTCTTTAGGCGAGGGGTATGTCCACCGTTTAATGGATTGTTGCAATTTTGTGGTGGAAGAGGAAAAATGCCGGTTTATTCCTGGGACGTATGAAGAATATAAAAACGCTGCAGACAGAGGGAGGATTATACATTGGCTTCCTTTAGAAAAAACCGTTCCGGTAGAAATTTTACTGGAGAAAGGACATGCCATTGCAGGTTTAGGGGAAGAGGGTTTGCTTTCTTTAGCAGAAGGAACTATTTTACAGTTTGAACGGGAATTTTTTGTGCGGTTGGATGCACAAGAGAAATCAAAACAAAAAAGTATAATAAGGTGTTGGTATTTACATAAATAAAGAGGGAGTTTTGATAGAATATGGGAAAAATTGCTCGCGATACGCCGTTATCAGAATTGACTTTACGCAGGTACGAAAAACCAACCGCAGGAGATAGAGAATTAGTTAGAAAGTTCTGCCTTTCCGTTGGTTTGCTGCAGCCAGGAGATTCACGGGATGTGGTGGTTGACGTGTTTCAAGTGCTGTTAAAAGCACGGCAACAGCGCGAGGAATTGCATTCTGAAGAGATTAAGAATAAAGTGATGGATTTACGCAAAAGTTCTCGTCTGCCTATGCTGGGGATTGCTTCTTCTAATATCAGAAGACAGTTGAAACGGTTGAAAGATTTACATCTAATTGAGACCAATGCTAATTTGTATCGTATTGCGGAATTCAACCAATTGACTGAAATTTTTGAAGAAAAAGTGGAAAATTTTATTTTAAAATCCGTGTTGAGCCGAGTGAAAGAGTACGTAAAAAAGTTAGATGAAGAATTTTCTGAAAAAAGAGAAGAGGAGATGTGAAAAATGGCAAGAAAATCAGCACAAAATGATGCAGAAGTGACAAGATTAGAGAAAAAAGCATGATAAATTCATTTGAATCTTTATTTGGACTGTTTTTTGGTTTTATTTGGATACTCTGGTTTTTCTGGATGGCAGTGATGATTGGCGGACTTGTTTTTTGGATTATCATGCTTATTGACGTAGTCCAGAAGAAATTTTCTAAAGAAAATGATAAAATTATTTGGGTATTAGTAGTTGTTCTTGCAGGAATTATTGGCGCGATAGTATATTATTTTGTGGTTAAGAGAAAGGATAAAAAGAGAAGGTAATATTTTTAAAAATAATAAATTATTCAAAGTTTTCTTTAAAATAAGTAATTGTTTTAAAAGAAAGACAAAAAATAAGAAGGAACTCTTACTAGACAATATCCTCTTCAGCCACGACTACAAAATCTCCAGTAGCAATCACTGCTGAGAACGGAATCAATACACCGCCTTCCTTGGTCTTTTCCAATTCTAATTTATCGGCATACACAGTAGGATTCTTTAAAAGAACATGAATCAGTTCACCCGAACC
>JACPNC010000090.1 GCA_016185685.1 Candidatus Woesearchaeota archaeon
AAAAAAAAAAAAAACAATTATTGGAACAAAAAACCGTAGAAGAATTCCAAAGAAGACAAGCGAATGCATGGTATCTTACCCTTAACGCAATACGTAAAGAGATACAGCCTCAACTTTCCGTCCAAGCTACTGAATTATCAGAACGGCTGGGAAAATATTGCGAAAAGTATGGGTGGTAAAAAAAATAGGCAAATATTTATAAATAAAAGTGCATCTAAGATGTATAAGAGATACACACGGAGGTCATACCATGGTTTATGCTCGGGTTTTTTTAAACGAATACGCCAATAGAGTACTTAATGTAATAAAAGCACAATTTGGTTTCAACGACAAATCAAAAGCACTGAATAAATTCATTGAGCTCCATGGAGAAGAAGTGCTTGGAAGGGAAGCTAAAGAAGAGTATGTAAAAAAGATTATTGGTTTAGAAAAAGAACATTTTAAGAGATATGGCCGCCGCAAAATGGGACTTCAAGAACTCAATGCTTTATGTGGCGTAAAATAGGTGTGGTCATGTTTGATTTTGATTTAAGAGAAGAATTAAAAGCAATAATCCATAAATTATCTAAAAAAGATCAAAAAAGAGCAGAGATTATCAATAAAAAAATTAAAGAAATCATTTCTTGTGACCATCAAAGCATCGACCACTATAAAAATTTAAGACACCACTTAAAGCACTTAAAAAGAGTACATATTGATTCCTCTTTTGTGCTTACTTTTACCGTAGATAAAGAGAAAAATTTTATTCTGTTCATTGATTTCGATCATCACGACAACATCTATTGAATATTTTTTTCTGGCTATACAGGACATCACTCAAAAAATACCACAAGAAAACCTTAAATAACCATTAATCTTTCTCTTCCCATCATGCATAAAAGAGGACAAATTACGGTGTTTATTATAGTGGGGATGCTTCTTATTGGAGTCACTGCGCTCATTTTCTTCCTGACAAAAATAACTACTATCACCACACTCTCCGCAGCCACTCCCGCAAATTCAGCCGCATCTCTTAAAAATTACCTCACCCAGTGTCTAGAAAAAACCGCACAGGAAGGCATTTCTCTTATCGGTTTACAAGGTGGGTATTACCGTGTTCCAAAAGAGACACTCGTAGGACATTTCTCATTTGATACTCCGGTATACTTTGCTACCCCTAAAGCTGTTCCGGACATAAAAAGTATAGAAAAAGAACTTGCCGTATACATAGAAGAAAATCTAGGCAGTTGCACAAAACATTTTATCACATTTCAAGAACAAGGCATGCAGGTTGTTGAAGGAGCAAAAAAAGCAAAGATAAATATCCGCCCAGGAAAAATACAAGTAAATTTACATTATCCTTTAACCATCAAACAGCAAACACAAGAAACTGCGCTTGAAGACTTCTCTGCAACGATTCCTCTGGATTTTTTTCAGTTTCATTCATGGGTAGAAGAAACATTTGCAGTACAACAAGAATCTCCTGAATCGATTCCTTTAGGAGAGCTCATGCATCTTGCATACAAAAATAAATATAATTTAGAGGTTGATAATCTCAATCAAAATACCGTACAATACTTGTTTTTATTTGATCAACAGACAGAAGATAACACGCCTTTCATTTTTAGTTATGCCATCCAATACCCTTGGACAGAGGAAGATTTGAAATGATGCAGAAAAAGAAAGAAATTGTAATGATGGCGTTTTACTTAATGTTATTATTTTCTCTCTTTTCTCCATCTATTCTTGCTATTCAACACGGCACACCGCATGAAGGAACAGATACCCTTCCTGCAGAAGAATTTGCTTTAGATTATGAAAATCCAGAGTACATTAATGCTTTACCACCGCAGGATTTGTTCGCAGCATTACAACGGGGAGATATTCGAGATCTTTCTCTTGTTGACGATGATAGATTAGCAATGGCGTTAGTGCATGACTTAAAAGATAATAATCCAGAAATACTGCAGTGGATAGGCAATGATGACTTATTCCGCGCTTTGCGAGCAGATGCAATCACTTTAATGAGCAATACCGCAGTAGTGCAAGACTTTCAAACCAGAATTTCTGGAAATAAAGTCTTGGTTGCAAGTTTAAATGAAGCAAAAAACTCAGAATTAAGACAACAATGGTTTTCTGCCCATCAAATTATTTTAAATAAAGATGCTAAGATTTTTGGTTTTACAGAGGGAGAAGTAAGTACGGGAGAAGAAAATAACCCTCAAGAAGTTAAGGCTATTTTTCAAATTAAAGATTTTCCTGGTGCAACTGTAAACGCAAAAGGCCAACTGATTCTGGCAGATGGAACACTACTAAACCACATTAAGATAAGCGCCTCCGGAGAAACCATTACCATTGCTCAGCTCACCGAACAAGAAGCTTTCCCAATCGACAACCCAGGGAAAAAAGAAATAAATCCATTTGTAAAAATGAGTGAAACTGCAGCTTCGGCACGTTACATTTTGGAAGGAAAAATGGAAGTAGAAAAAGGCAATGAGCTTATCTCTTTTCCCACGGGAGGAATAGTTACCATAAAAACAGAGAAAAGAACTATTTCAGGAGAGAAAATAAAAATAGAAGTAGATGAAGAAACAACAATGATTTTTACAGGAACTGTTGATTTCTACTCAGAGAAACACAAAACCTTGCTAGGAGAAACTCATTTTACTGACGTTAAAAAAGGAATTGAGATAGAAGTAACAAAAGATACCGAATATTATCTTACTGCTGCTGCTGAAACCGCAGAGAAATGCCAAGAAGAAAAAAATTGTATTTCCTATCTTCCAAGCCGAAAAGGAGGAACAATGGATATCTCTGTAACAGAAAATAATCAAGTTAAATTAGGAATAGTTACATTGGAAGTGGATAAAGGGATAAAAACATTAAAAGTTAAAAAGATTTCCGATGCTAGTCAAGTAAGAATCAACGATAATTCTCGCGCAGTGCTTACTTTCAGCAAAGAGCCATTAAAAATTGCAGGTCAACCCGCAGGATTAACCATCCAAGAAATAGAGTATTCTTTTGATGATGAAACAGGAACACACCAGCAATTTTTGGAATACGGACGGGTAAAAGAATGTCCTTCTTGTGAAACCGTCGGAAAAATACGCTCAGAAGATCTTAAACTTTCTGCGGAAGAAATAATACAGCAAGCCGCTCTGTGGGGAATGCGAGCGGCAGAAGATGAACGCTACTCTTCAGAATGGGCAGCACGGGGAGAAAATGTGTATGCTTTCCCCGGACAGAATAGCGTAGAAGGAAAAAAAGAACCAACATCGGAATATTTTGAACGAGTAAAACAACAAACAGGTATTGAGCGTGCTTATGATTGTATCGGTTTTCAAGGTGAAGCCGTGTATCAAGCAACCGGAAGAGGATACCGCTTTGACCTTTCTACTGAAGGAGAAACCCTCAGCAAAAACCTAGCTGAAGAAAATGAAGGTTTTGAGAGGACGAGCAAGATTCATGGCAGAAAATGTTCCTGCTGGTTCACCAATAGCTACATTTTATCCTACTGGCGATGAAGCGCATGTTTTTTTAAAAGGTCAGGGAACAGATACTATTGAAGCACATGTAGGAACAAATGAAATCACTATCGATAAAGAATCTCTCCTTAATTCAATTAGATACAGCAGCGATAGCAGCCAATTACTTGTTACCCATCCAAAAATCGTCCAATCTTTGGCATTAAATGATTAAAAAAAAGGGAATAATTCTTCTTCAAAAAAAATATCAGAATTGACTGCGGCGCGTTACAAAAAGTGCATCATAAAAATCTAAAGAGAGCGGCTCTTTCACTACTTTATCCCCCGGTTTAGCATGAATTATCATCCTTTGTTCTCCTAATTTCCCGGCATAAAGAGCAGTATGCCACGTTTTATACGCCTCATTCCCTTTCAGCAACAAAGGATCATCTTTACTCTCCGGTTTATAATTTTTTACTAAGAAAAAAAGCACATCACCTTTCTGAAGAAGAGACAAATCAGCTTCTTCCGCCAAAATCCCATTTAATCCTTGTACTGGTGAACCTAAAGAACCATTTTCAATAATGCTCTTATTTGAATCTACCGGAATTTTTCTCCAATCAAAATCAAAAACTGCACTGTATGGCAAAAAAATCAACCCTAAACAATCTAATCCAGGATTATTTTTTGTGTTTCTACCGCCCCATTGATAACTCATACCCATATATTTCTCTGCTTCCTCAAGAAGAAGTTCTCCCACAACAATAATATCTTGTTTATTTTGCGGATATAGATTACTTTGCCGATCTTGTGCAAGAGAAGGAGATACCATTCCTAAAAAAAAAGCAGTGGTCAGAGCGCATAATGATTTCATAATTAACTAAAAATAGAGCAGTTTATAAATGTTTTGTTATTTTGTAGGGACAACATGACCCAGATTTAAAAATGTTTATCTTACAGAAATCAGCGAGAAAGCTTCTGGCTTTAGCCCGAGGATAAGCACGAGCAGACGAGTTTTCGTTATCCAAACACTTTCTTCCCATTCAAAAACTTTCTTAATTCTTCAAACGCCCCATCCATGCCTATTTCTCTACTCCGAAAATGAAACCCGCATATCCCTAGACACTGCGCAGCAAGAATGTTTACTAATTTATCATCCACAAAAAAAGTTTCTTCCGCCCGTGCTCCCATACGATCGAGCAAAGTCAGATAAGCTTCTTCATCCGGCTTGGAAACTCCTATTTCGTGAGAAGACACCGCAACATCAACAAGATATTGCACTCTTCCGCTCGGAGTATTATACATTATTTCATTATTATTAGTTAACACCCCAGTAGAATACCCTTCATCTTTTAACCGTGATATTAAATCTAAGATGGGTTGATAGGGATCACCGCACCATGCTTTCAAACAATCTTCCAAGCGGAGTTTGTTTACTATAGATACGGAAAACTTTCCCGCGAGTAACGATTTTTCTAAATAGTCTTCTTTGCTAAGTTTACCATTTTGAAATTCCCGCCAATAATCTTGACCATCTCCTAGATCGGCATAGAGAAGTTTCTTAAGTTCTTGAGAAGAAAAATCCTCTCCCCAGTATTTTTTTCCTTTGATAACTGCCCTATGGGTACTGTCTTGAGTACAGGCAACTCCGCCAATATCAAAACAGAAGTTATGAAGGGAAGGCATAGTTGGAAGATAAACAAACGATGCTATTTAAGCATTCCCAAACAGGGTTCTTTTTTCGAACAAAGTGAGAAAAAAGAAAAGAAAAACAAAAAAAAATCTTGCCTGGAGAAGAACACGGCACACTATTTGGGGGTGTGGTGTAAAGATCAGGCAAGATCTTTGAATGTGACTTAAACCAGTTCAATGCCCAGTTCTCTACTCAAACTCTTAGCACGTTCCTGCGTCCTTCTGTTATCCAGTTTGCCTAAGATCCAAGGTGAGTTTACACCAGTAATGATAGTCATCACTGTCAACTTGCCTTTCATCTCATCAGCAACTCTTGCTCCCCAGATAACATTAGCATCTTCATGCAAAGATTCAGTTACCAGTTCACCGATTCTATTGACTTCATCTAAAGTCATATCCGGTCCACCCGTAATGTGAATCAATGCACCAGTTGCACCATCGTAGTTAATGTCCAGCAAAGGATTAGACAAAGCACCTTTAACTGCTTCATCAACTCTATTGTTGGTATCTGAACTTCCTACACCGATAGCTGCAACTCCGCCATTAGACATAATTGCCTTAACGTCAGCATAATCTAAGTTGACTAATGAAGGCACAGCGATAGTTTCTACAATTCCTTTAATCATGGTAGATACCAATTCATTTGCCACTGCAAATGCTTGTTGAATAGGTAAGTTACCTGCAATTTGTACTAAGCGGTTGTTGTCAATCACAATGACTGTGTCAGAAACTTGTCTCAACTGCTGCAGCCCAAATTCTGCTTTGTCACAACGAGCGCGTTCAATACTGAAAGGCATAGTCACCGTTCCAATAATGATAGCTCCCGTATCACGAGCAACTTGCGCTACTACCGGAGCAGCTCCTGTTCCTGTACCTCCACCCATACCTGCACAGACAAAAACCATATCAGAACCTTTCATGGCTTCTTTGATTTGCATCATAGATTCCTGTGCCGCTTCAGCTCCCTTGTTGGGAAATCCTCCACAACCCAATCCTCTTGTGCAGTCCTTTCCTATTAAGAACTTTCTATCAGCTCCAGTAATGCTTAGGTGCTGATGATCAGTATTAGTAGCAATAATTTCTGCTCCCTTAATACCTTTCTTATAAAGCCAGCCCACCATATTGTTGCCGGCTCCGCCCACCCCAATTACTTTAATATTTGCCTGGTTCATATGATCCAGGTCTAAATCTGGCATGCTTTGCAATGCCTTTTCCACGACGAATTCCATCTTTACACCACCTCTATTTTGTTTTTTTTGTACCCCCTTAATATATACTCTGCGATATGTCTTTTTGACAATGCAAAATATTATATATTAGCGTACCTTTTTCTTCTCTAGAATTAACCAACCAAACTTATCAGCCATTACCTTTCGCCAAAAAGGTGATGATGATTATGATTAATGTTCATTGGTAACCAGCCACTGAACAATATTTATTAAACTTTATCCCTTAGTATGGGGCTTCTTCTATTTAAATATTTCTAGACTACAGAATATAAATGGAATAAATTCTCATGAAAAATCATACAAAGACAATAAATTTGATTTTCCGTTTCTATTTCTTTCCCGTAATTCCTTGAACAACCTGCTGTGCAGCAGCATGAACTGCTTGCGCTTTTCTTGCAAGAATAGATGCAATATCATTCATGTATTTTGAAGGATCGCGTATTTTTCTTCTCCAGCCGCCGAAATAAGTAACTACTTCCAATGGAAATTTAGGTGGTTTTTCAGGAATATCTTTCGCATATCCCAGAGCAATAATTACCTGAATAGAAACATCTTCAGGAACACCCAACAAGGATTTTACTGCCCCTTCATCAAACGCACCTATCCATCGTGACCCTAAACCAAGCGAATGTGCTTCAAGCAGCATATTTTCTGCTACCGCTGCGCAGTTTTGTATAGTGTATGTTTTTCCCCGCTCTCCATAATAACGTTCGGCTTTTGCTGTTTCTCCACAGATAACCACTAAAGTCCATGCAGCAGTAACTTCGTATTGCTCATGCAAAGCATCAGCCAATTTTTGTTTCTGTCCAGAATCATAGACGAGAATAAACTTCCAATTCTGTAAATTTCCACAACTAGGTGCATGTCTTCCTGCATCTAAAACTCGGGAAATTTTCTCCCAGGAGACAAACTTCGGATCAAATGAAGTGATAGTTCTTCGGGAAATGATAAGATCAAGGAGGTCCTGCATAGAAGAGAGGATTATTTTTTTATATATATAATTTCCTATTTCTATTTTAAAATAAGATTCCATTATTAGAATTTAATCCCATATTTAGAAAAACATTCCATAAAAGGAAAATAATATAAACTAATCCATCTTTCTGAAAGCAGGAGAGGAAAAGTAAAAATGGAAAAGAAAGAAGTTCTTGCAAATCTGGTAGATGCCAAAAAAGCAGCAGTGTTGCGCGTGGTGCTTAACTCCCAGGATGAATTATACTTAAAAGAAATCTCGCAAAAAAGTTCCGTTCCCATGAGTTCAGCGTTTCGCATTTTACAAGGATTAGTAAAAGCAGGGGTCTTGGAACGCCGGGAATGGAAAACATCAAAAGTTTATAGCTGTAAAAAAGAAACCAAAAACTTTCTTAAAGAACTCTTTACTGAAGATTCACCCGCAGTCCAAGACTTCCTGCAAGCTCTCAAACCCATTCCAGGAATTGAAAATATCTTTCTTCATTCTGACAAAAGGGGAAAAAATATGGTCCTTATTGTTGGAAAGAACTTGCCAAGTGAACTGATTGAACGTATAGCTGCCCAAATTCGAGAAAACGGACAGGACATCAACTGTCTTGCCCTTGCCAGAGATCAATATGAGCAGATGCTGCGTATGGGATTGTACCCGCAGGAGAAGAAAGTGTTGAGATGAAACTCAACAAATAGTCACTTAACAGTTACAAAAGCAAAGAAAGATTTATATATAACCACTCATTTCTAGCAGATATGCTTAAATTTTTACGAAAATCTACACGGGCGCTTCTTCTTTCTAGCCTGCTGGCTACGGGAATTTCTGCGAAAGCAGAAAATGCCATTCCTCTTGAAGAAAGAGGATATCGAGAACCTGTGACTGCGCAACCTTTAGAAATATTCCCCACAGAACAAAATACAGAACAAAATACAGAACAAAAAATGTCACCATTTCAACCAACTTTACAAATACCCCAAAAAGATCCAGAAAAAGCCTTACATATTGAATTTTCTTCATCCTATCTTTTGGATAGTCAAAGTTTCTTATCCAAAGATATGATCCGACAAAATACCGCTTCGTTGATGGATGTCCTCAATCTTTCTTTAAACCAATTAAAGGTTGAAGGAGAAGATCCAGCATCATTTGGCGTGCGTCTTCTCTTATTAAGTTCAGCAGGATATCTTCATGCCGTAGCTGCTGCCCAAAGCCATGAAATGGGACACCTTATTGCAGCACAACATTTAGGTCTCCATCCCATCTACGATATTGAAGCAGCAATGAGAAAAGGCTTTTTGGCAGGAGTTTGGAGAACAGACGAAAGAGATACTTTCCGCCGTGATTTCTTTACTAGCCAAGAAAATTGCCTTCCCTTTCCATCAGAAGAAGGAAACGACACACCTGACAATTACAATTGTAGAAGACATACTGACCTCCCTTTAAGAATTACAGCAAATACTTCATGGGTTTCACCAAGAGAGGCCATGGGCCATATCATTGCAGGAACAACCATGAGCACAGAGATAGCAGGAACTTTCCTCAAAGATAGGTTCGCCGGTAAACCACCTGCGCTAAACGCCTTGTCCTATTCTATTTTTCATCTCGGCTACGCCGCATATGTATTTGGATGGCATCTCCCCCACGGCAACTTTGGAAAAACAATAACAACAAATAATTCAACCGATGACTTTTGGCATTATACTTTGCAAACCTTCATTAATGATTATCTACCTTACCCAGCCAATGACCGCCGATGGGAAAGCATCAACGTTACTTCTGAAGAACTTTCCAGAACCTTTGACCCTGACTTTCGTGATTTTCCAACATACCGCCCTCGGGGAAGGCAAGAAAAAGTTATTTACGCAAAGCACCAGGCATCCGAAGCAGGAGATAAAATTTTCCGAGGAGACGAGAAAATAGCAGATTACAACCTCATCGCCACTGCGGCAGCAAGCCTTGCTGACCCTTATCTTCATGCTTCCGTAGCCAGCGTGTTAAGATTTTTATTTACCGGTGAAGATTCTATCCACCTGCCAGAAGTATACATTCCCCGCATCAGCGGAAGAATTGGCATTCCTAGACCGCAATACGGTTTAGAATGGAATATCCCTCTGGGTGAAGAAAGTACTTTGCAAACAGGAACTTACTTTGCTCTGGATAAAGAAATTGCTCTCTCTTTCTTTTTTGAATTCGGCAGTCTTCCGCTGTTCAGAATAATGGAAAGTCTTCCCATCACTGCAACCCTGGGAGGAGAATTCATTGCTCAGGAGGAAGGTTCCCGTTATTTTTCCAATTTAACTCTTGGAGGGGCCGGAAGAGTACAATTAAATATTCCGATATTAGAAAATGCAGGAATTACTGCCGGCGTAAGATATAAATCACCTGAAGTATGGAGTCCTGCATTTGAAGGTTTGCCCGAGCAGATGGCATTGACATTGGGAATGTACGGAGAGTTGTAAAAAAGAGATTCTTTAGAAAGATTGAAAAAATAAAAAAAAAACAACAAAAAAACTTCCTACCAAGCTACGCAGGCGCCTTTACTGCAAGTGGGAAAAATTCTTTTAAACTTTTCTTCTTAATCTCTCATACTCCTCTCTAGGCAAATCAATTTGTTTAAGAATTTCCAATAACAACCCTTTACCCAGCTCTTCATCTCCATGAACGGGAACCACCGTCTTACGTCCATCGGGATGAAAATAACGTACATGACTTCCTACTTGATGAACTTTCTCAAATCCCAATTTCTCAACTAACTTGCACATTTTTCTTCCAGAAATAGGAATAAGTTTAGGCATGGTTAAGCAGGAATAGGCATTTCTAGCTGTTGAACTCCTACAAATTGTAAAGGAGAATATGCTTCTTTTTCAGCTTCCAAGCATACTTGAATTGCTTCTTTTACTCTTTCCATAGCTTCTTCTACAGTCTTTCCTTGCGTATAACAACCTGGAATGTCAGGAACTTTAGCTACATAGATTCCATCTTCATCTCGTTCAATTAAAACAGTAAAAGTTTGTGTATGCATATTTTATTTTTAAAGTACCTCATTCTATTTAAAATTTACGGAAAAAAGTAATTGTTTAGCTTTACGAAGCGTAGGGCGGA
>JACPNC010000086.1:0-6759 GCA_016185685.1 Candidatus Woesearchaeota archaeon
GATCAGAAAGGTGAAATTGGAATGAAAACACCACTAAAAAAATCATTACCTTCATTTTTTATTGTTTTTACTATATTTTTATTACTTTTGACTATCCTACTTTTTGGTTGTGAGCGAGAATTAGTTCCTGACGTACCTTCGAAGAAAGCAAGTGAAGGTCCTTTTGCTCAAGCTTCAGATAGTGAAATCCTACAGCAATATCCGGATGACCTGGATGAGGCGCTGGAAGAGTTAGAAATGATAGAGGAATGAAGTTTTCACTTTCTTTCACTTCATTTCAGGTATTTCTTAAATAAAAGGTCCCCTCCCCATATCATGTTTTAAAAAGTTAAAAAGATAATTGGAGGAAAAAAACATGAAAAAAATGATAGCATTGTGGCTGATGTTAGTTATGATGGTGAGTATTATACCCTTAGCATTTGCACAGGAAGAAAGTGGAGATGATGCTCCGGAAGTATTAGAAATTCAAAGTGAAACTGAAGAAGCTTTCGAATCTCAGGAAGTAGAAGAAACAGAAGCAGAAGTTGAACAAGAAGCAGGAACTGCTCCTGATAGTCCTTTCTGGGGATTAGAACGTGCTTTTGAAAGAATTGACCTTGCTTTAACTTTAAATAAAGCAGATAAAGCAAAAAAAGGTTTACAACATGCACGCGAACGTCTGGCAGAATTGCAGCTTATGCTTGCAGAGAAGAAACTTGACCACGCAGCAAAAGCACAGAAAGCACATGATGATGATTTAGATGGTGCTGCGGAAGCAGTGGAAGCAATTGAAAGCGATACAGAAACTGAACGTGCTGAGCGAGCTCTTGAAGAAGTAACTGAGGTAAAACAAGAGTTAGAAACTCATGCAGAAAAAGTTGCTAGAATAAAAGACCGCATTCTGGAACGCCAGCGTAGTAGCCAGCGTAGTAGAATGACTCCTGAACAAATAAAGCACTTGGAAGAGGTCTTTGCTAAAATCAAAGCAAAAGCCGAACAAGTAGATCAAAAAACTAAAAACAAGAGGGAACAGGTAAAAACAAAATACAAAGCGCTAAGCAAAAAAACTGATGCAGAAGTAGATGCACGCTTAGCGGAGATAGAAGCCCGTCTTCACGCATTAAAAGAGAAAAAGAAAAATCTTCTTGAAGCTCGTGAAGATCTCCGAAGAGAGATTAAAAACGCAACACGTGAAATGCGTGAAGCTAACAAAAGTATGAGAGAAGAAGCTCGCAAGGAAATGAAAGAACGCCGTGAAGAGATGAAAGAAGAGAGAAAAGAAATGCGCGGCAATAAGTCAGACGATTCTGATGAGGATGAGCAGGAAGAAAATACATCAGAAAATGAAGAAGACGAAAGAGAAGATGAAGAAGAAAACGAATCTTCAGAAAGAGACGACTTCGGAAACACAAGCGGGTAATTTTTTTTACATTTTTTTTATTTTATTATTTCTTATAGAATCATTTTCTGATGTCACAAACAGTGGTGGTAACTTTTTTTGCAAGATAAAAAAGAGAAATTAGAATCACAAAGAGGGTTAATAATCCGAATTCTATTCCTTTTAATGGTAGGAAAGCCAAAGAACTTCCTATCCCGAACAGACCAAAAATACTTAATGCACATGATGGGCATGCAGGCAAAAGAATACTCAAAATTAATCCAGGTAAACTTGCTTCTGCACTTTCCATGCCTCCTGCAACTTGTCTTTTTATCAGAAAAGAACTAAATGTTATGACTATTCCTGCGAGTAATGAGGAGGTCAAGAGTAAAAAGAGAGAAATCAAATCAAAACTAGTGAACATCCCTAAAATGAGTGAAGAGGTCAACTTCCAAGAAAACTGGTTTTGAAGCAATTCCCTATTTCTAAAAAGTGCATTTCCTGAAAATAATAGAGCAAAAGAGGAAAGAGTTATGCCCACATAAACTTTATTAGCATATACTTGCTTACCTGCTATGAAAAAATTTCTTAAATGATCCATGTTCCTCTTTTTTAAGCGTTTAAAAAATACAAAAAAAGAAAAAAAATACTCAAAAGCGATTCTATTTCGCCAATTCAGCATCAATTACTTGCTGGAAAACACTCAACGGTTGTGCGCCGCTTATTATTTGTCCATTAACAAAGAAAGCAGGTGTTCCTTGTACTCCTACGCGTTGTCCGTCACTGAAATCTTTTCTTATTTCAGCAGCTGTTTCTCCTCCATCAAGGCAACTGTCAAAAGCTTTCTGGTCTTTTACTTTTATGCTCTTTGCGTATTGTTTGAACCCGGCGACTCCTCCGCTCACTCCTTCTGTGAATAGTTTTTCATGCATTTCCCAGTACTTTCCTTGTTCACCGGCACATTCTGCTGCTTCTGCTGCTTTCTGTGCATTGGGGTGGAAACTCAACGGGAAATCCCTATACACAAACTTCACTTTTCCGGTATCAATGTATAGTTTCTTTAATTCTCTAAATGTCTGCTCATGAAATCTTGCGCAAAACGGACATTCATAATCACTAAATTCAACAATAGTTACTGGTGCATCTTTCTTTCCCAAAACTGTGTCGTCATCCACCAACGCATCCATATCTACTGGTGCTGCGCTTGGGGCTGGTGCTCCAGGAACGTCTGCAACTACTGCTCCTCCTGCAGGCGCGCTTCCTCCGTTACCCTTCCACATAAATACTGCCAGAAGTACAATTAATACTACGGTGGTCACTTTCCAGAATCTGTCTGAACTTGGCGCTTTTTGTTCAACTGCAGCATTGTGTGCTGGTTGCGTGTGTACTGGCTGCGTCTGAGCCGTTTTATGATGTTCTTCCATTTCTCAACCCTCCTTATTTTTTTTGATACATTTTTTTAAAATTATAATTTCCTTATTACTGCTTTTTTAATTCTGCGATGCGAATCGCGGTTTATATGTATTGTTAAATTCTAGAAGATATATGTATTTTTGGATAGACAACGATGCACATTAAACGCCTAAAACACTACAATTTGTTAGAAGTAACGTTTATTCCTCTTTCCAATAAACTTCAAAAGTTTTTCCTTTTTGTTCTCTTTTGATTAGCCTTTTTTTCTCTAGCAACGCAATGACTTGGCTTAACTTTGCTTTAGACATATGTACTCGGAGACTAAGCGTATTTTGAGTGATTCCTTGCTGCTCACGTACTGCTTTAACTACTTGTTGTTCGAACTCATCTAATCCTTTTAGCAGCAAAGAAAATCGTTCTTCCTGTAATTTTTGTTGGGTATCTTTTTCCAAACGTTGTACTATTGCTTCTTCTCCTTTAGAAAATACTAATAAGTAAAATCCAAGTGAGAATAGAAATCCAAATACTCCAAAAGCAAGATGTACTATGGACAGAGAGGTTTCTATTTTTTTGCACTCTGTATTTTCAAAACATCCCAATGCGGCAATTTCTTGATTAAGAGAAGAGAGAATAATAATAAATGCAACTAAGAGTAGGGCACTAAATAAAAAAATAATCACTCCTATTTTTTTGTTGTGCATATTATCTTAACTGCTGCGTTTTCTTATTAATCTTTTGTATATTTTCGACAAAGAAACAAAGAAAAATATCAAGACAAAGATTTATAGCTCTTTTCACTTTTCTTATCTTTATGCAACTAATACACCAAGACCTAAAAAAAGGAAAAGTAAAAATCAAACTCACTGATCCAGAAGACGTGTGGTACTTAACCTCTATCATAGATCCTGGTGATACTATCACTGGAACAGCAAGCAGAAAAATAAAAATTGGAGCTGATGAACATGCCAAAGTCACTAAAAAAATATTTACAGTAACCTTGGAAGCCGTTGAAATTTCTCCTGGGTCAGATGAAAAAAGTCTGCGTATTAACGGTAAAGTGCTCCATGCTCCAGATTTTGTTCCTTTGGGAAGTTATCAAGCCATTGAACTTACTATGGGTGACGAATGCGTATTAGAAAAAACACAATGGATGAGTTATCAACAGCAAAAATTGAAAGAGGCATGTGAACAAAGGCATGCGTACTTACTCTGCATTTTTGACCGTGAAGAAGCAATCTTCGCTTTGACAAAAACTTCTGGATTTGAAGTTCTTGTAAAATTACAAGGCGATGTTACTAACAAAAGAACTCTCACTGAAGTAAAAAAAGATTTTCACCAAGAACTCATTTCTCTCATTGAAACATACACTCAAAGATATATTCCTGAAAAAATAATTCTTGCCTCCCCTGCTTTTTATAAAGAAATTCTCTTCCAAAAAATTAACAACGTAGACTTAAAAAAACAAATAGTTCTCGCTTCCTGTTCCGATGTGAGCGAAGCTGCTTTCGGCGAAGTAATGAAACGTCAGGAATTACAAACAGTACTGAGAGAATCACGTATCCGTGAAGAAGAACTGCTTATAGATGAGCTTCTGAGAGAAATCAATAAAGAACATCTTGCAGTATATGGCTGGAAAGAGACGCAGGAAGCGGTGTTTGCTGGAGCAGTAGGAAAATTATTGGTGACTGACAACTTCGTAAAGAAAAAAAGAACCGAAGGAGCGTATGCTGAGCTAGACCTCATTCTCAAAAGCGTTGATAAGTTGGATGGAAAGATTTTTCTACTCTCTTCAAATAACAACGCGGGAAAAAAGCTGGACGGTATAGGAGGAATTGCAGCGTTATTGAGATACAAAATAAGGGGCTAATAGATTTTTTCTATATAGCAAATGTGTTAAGTATTCGAATATTTTTATGAGACATTTGCTATTAGTAATTGTGAACAAACGTTCGAAAATATTTCACAATTACTATAGATGAGTTCAATTCTCTATATTTTTAATCACCACAACCTTTTAATAGTAGTTGTCTTTATTAATAACTCAGTAACAAAAAAAAGTTACTGAAAACAAAGATAAGAAATCATAAAAAATAAAATACCATCATAAACTTGCGAGTGTTGGGAGTGTGTCAGGCATCTAGCAATTTTTTGGTAAAAAGGGGGGTTGTGAAAAATGATTGTGCGAGACGACTTGTTAAGTAAATTACGAAGATATTTTGACCTTAATCTTTACGAGGTTAAATTGTGGGCGGCTCTTCTTTCCAGGGGAGTATCTACCGCCGGGGAATTATCAGATATTGCTGACGTTCCTCGATCTAGAAGTTATGATGTGTTGGAATCTCTGGAAAAGAAAGGATTTGTGGTTATGAAACTGGGAAAACCCATTAAGTATATCGCTATTCCTCCTACTGAAGTGGTAGACAGAGTAAAAAAACACATGAATCTCACTGCACAAGACAAAATTCGCCGTCTTGAAAGTACAAAAGGTTCTCCACTTTTGGCAGAATTGGAAACTTTACATTCTCAAGGAGTTACTTTGGTTGATCCGACTGAACTTTCTGGAGCTCTACGGGGAAGACACAACCTCTATAACCATATTGACTTCTTGTTGAAAGAAGCAAAGAATAGCGTAAACATTGTAACAACAGAAAAAGGCTTTTTGCGAAAAGTGGAAGGATTACGAGCAAGCTTGGAGAAAGCTCGTAAGAAAGGAGTCAAAATAAGAATTGCCACTCCATTGAGCAAAGAAAGTAAAACTGTGGTAGACGGTCTTAAAGGGGTTGCAGAAGTGCGTCATAATGATAAAGTAGAATCACGCTTCGTAACTGTTGACGGAAAAGATGTAGTGTTCATGGTGCTTGACGATAAAGAAGTGCATCCTTCCTACGATACCGGCATCTGGGTAAAAACACCTTACTTCACTTCTGCTCTGGATGGTATGTTTAATCAGATGTGGAATCAATTGAAGTAAGGTTAAATTTTTAATTTTTTTGTTTCTTTTTTTATTTTTTTTTGAAAAATCATGAAAAATCAATAAGAGAAAAAAGGCGGATAGAGGATTGAAAAGTGAGTGATGATAAAAAAACAACTAAGCTTGCTGAGGATGCAACAACGTGGCTTGCCCCTTATCTTGAAAAGTTAGAAGAAGTAGCTGGAAAAGAAGCATCTCAAGTACGAAAAAAATTCTTTGAAAATTTCTTGTATATGTATGGTGTAGCAAAAGACACAATCAAAACATCCAATACTTATTTTCAACAAGCGAATGCAATTCTTTTTGACCGCTGTTCTAAGTTCGCAGGTAATGTAAGAAGCAAGATCTCTGTTAAAAACCCCCTGAGAGCTGAAGGAAATGTGTATTATTTTTTTCCCAGCGAAATAGCAAAACATTTAGGAGAGATCTTTGCTTTCATAGACTCTGCCCTTCCTAATTCCCAATATGGAGACCAATTAGGGCAAGACACCATTTCAAGTTTCAAAATGTTAAAAAGAGCTTTAGACAGCATCGGAATAAAAACACATTTCTTAGCAAAGCACATCTCTGAAACATATAAAGAGTATGAAAAATCAATGTCTCCCAAAAAGAGGAAGCTCTTTGCAGAGTTAGAGGCAATATTTAATTAAATGGGGTTACAATCAAAAATAATAAAATGCCACTCACCAAACAAGAAAAATACGTTCTTCGCCTTTTGCTGGAGAAAGAGCTGGAACATATCAAAAAAGACAGCAAAAAACTTTTCATCATCAATTCTCCTTTTTTTGGTAAATTGGCAGAAGATGAACCGGATCTTCTTTTTCTAAAAAACGAAGTTTTATATCTGAAATTACTGGAAAGATTGAAGAAGAAAGTTTGAAAATGTTTCACAATTATTATGAATTATAAGAAACAAGGAAGGTAAAAAAATGAGTGAGGAAACAAAAGATATTGAAGCGGTTGAACAATCATTTTTAGGAATTTTTGAAGCAGAAGATAAAAAGCAAAAAAAAGAGCA
>JACPNC010000086.1:6783-7564 GCA_016185685.1 Candidatus Woesearchaeota archaeon
AGCAAAAAAAAGAGCAGGATAAAGCATTTCTGAAAGAAGCTTTCAAACGCTATCGGCTGACTAAAAAATTCTTACTGCGAGACTTTGATGCTGATAATAAACAAGGTGCTTCAAATGTTACAAATAGAATTGTTCAGCACCTCAATACTGTCCATTTAGAGCTTAATTCGGTTAAGCTTAATAGTGGAGAAAAAACCATTTTACGCCTCTCTGAGCATCTTGGTGCTGCATTTGGGGGTTTTATGGCAGTAGTAGAATATGGATTTACTTCCCCCGTATTTCGGCAAGAGTTGGCATCTCTAAGCCAAAAAGAGATTGACGGCTCATTTCTCAGATCAATTCAGGAGATGAGGATAAGTATAAATCAATTAAACAAAAATATTAACCAAAACTTCATAAAGAGAAGAGTGGAAATAATTGCTAAAAAACACGGGAGTGAATTCAGCCAGCAGCAGAAAGTTTTTTTTGCTAAGATAGCCGCTATTTTTGCAAAGTGAAGACGAACAAAGAGAGGAAGATAAACAAAGAGAGGAAGATAAACAAAGAGAGGAACATAAAGAGATGAAAAAAAACATTTTACTTCTTTTAACTTTAATCTTTATTTTGTCACTCATTTTCTTCAGTTGTCAACCAAAAACATCTCAACAACAAGTAGAAGAAGAAATTGAACAGCGACCCGCAGAGATAGTAGAGAAAGAGAACCAAAAATCTCCCGAGCAAGAAATAAAAATAAGTTTCCCTCCAACTCAAATAACTACTTATGCTAGTCCTTCTAATCCTG
>JACPNC010000018.1 GCA_016185685.1 Candidatus Woesearchaeota archaeon
ACTCGTGCAACCTCTTTTTCAATACTTTACGCAAAACAGTTTTGTTAATCCAAAGGTTGCATCTACCAATACGGTAAATCATTGTTCTCGTCTCAAATATTGGCAAAGCCAGCCCTCTGCTTCAAAAAGCTAAATAATTACTACAGCAAACCTATTCATAAAAGCATTTCCTTCATAAATTTCTCCACTTCCTTCTTCGCATTTTCTCTTTTTTTCTGATGCTCTTTCAGAAAAGCAGTAAGCTTGTCAATTGCAATCTGCTTTAATTCTCCCGACAAAAGTTTTCCAGAGCGGTACTCTTTCTCAATTTTTTCCAACTTTTTGTCATCCGGTTCAAAGCCATATCTTAAGAGTTGAAACGCTACATCTACTTCTGGATTTCCTCCTTTCTTGCGATGTTCTTCCAACGTCGCTTGTCCTCCAGAAAAAGCATATTTTTTTATTTTCATGGTCGCTTCTTCTGGAGTATCTGTTAATGCAATGTATGACATCTGGTCAGAGGAAGACATTTTATCTCCTTTTAATCCTGGCATGAATATATGGTACGTAGAACTTAATGGCAAAAATTTCCATATTTTTATACGTTGTGCCATGTCTCTCGCTAACCGTAAGTGTGGCGCTTGATCAATGCCTACGGGAACAACTACTGGGATGGGCCCTTCAAATTCCGGTAGTTGAGCATGGAGCATGTCAGATGCTTGCAAGAGAGAAGAAACCATTTTTGCAGGAGTAATTTCTCCATACACTGCCTGAAATTCGTTAAAGGTTACATGCCTTGCAAGAAAGTTTGACAAACGATAGTAAGCATTTGCCTTTTTAGCATTTTTTGATCGTGCTGACTGAAAATAAAAATCACATTTTTTCAAATCCAATCCCAGAGCGACATAATTAGTTAAGTATTCTTCTAGAGCTACCCGGTGCAATTCTTTCATATCTGTATTCCTGGTATTATATGCTTCGACGTCGGCAACAGTAATGTAAAGTCTCGCGCCAAGCTGTTGGTAAAATACCATTTGCTCCGCCACCATTTTATGACCAAGATGAAATTTACCGGATGGCATTAATCCAGTCATCATCACAAATGGTTTCTTTTGTTCTACTGCTTCGGCGATGTACTTAAAGTCCATCTGGGCATAGACTAATCCTCGGCGAAACAAGTAGTGTTGCAAAAATGTTTTTGTAAGATGTTGCAATGGCTGCACGCCAAAATCTTTTAGAAGCTTATTGTAATCAATAGTTCCTTTCACTTCCCAAGGGTTTACTGTTGCCATTTTGCTTTACCTCCGATTACTTTGTAAGTTTATATAGTTTTTTACTCTCCTCATCATTTCTTTTACTTTCTCAGTATCAATTCTTTCCTGAAATGATTTAAGGTTGCGCTCATCGCTGGAGTGTTTATTAATACCTGTTTTTAATGAGGTACTTACTATTGCTCCATTTGCAAATTTTAATAGCTTTTGAATGTTTTCTTTTGCAGCTCCACTTCCTATGAGTAAAGGAAAATTACCTGCGGCTTTCCTTACTTTATTGAGTGCATTTTTAGTTGGTGCATCTCCCGTCCATTTTCCAGTTACAATTATCGTATCTGCTCCTGCTGCTATAGCTTGTTGTGCAGATAAAGCAAGAGTTTTCTTTTCTAACAATTGAGCATGTTTTACTTGAATATCCGCAAAGAGAGCAACTTTCTCTGCACAAATTTTCTTACGATAAGCAAGGACTTCTTTTGGATTTCCAGTGATATCTCCAAAACTAGTTCTCATTTTATCAACAAACACAGGGATACGAATAAATTTACAGCCAGTAACTGTAGCTATGGCTAAAGCAGATTTGTAGTCATTCCATAAGACACTTACTCCAAGAGGCAAATGAGTTTTTTTTAAAATTTCACAAATCAAATAGGACATCATTGCTACTGTTTCTGGACCCACCATAATTTTATGAGGAAGATCATAGTTATTCTCTACAATTATTCCAGAGATTCCGCATTTTTCGAAGGCTTCTGCATCTGCAAGAGCTCTTTGAAGAACTTTTTCTTTACATTCAAAACCTTTGTATCCTAATAACGGGGAGAGATGAATAACTCCGATGATCGGTCTTTCTGTTTTGAAGATTTTAATTAATATGTTTTTTTTGCTTTTAGCTTTTATTTTTCTTTGATATTTATTTCTTGCATTTTTTTCGTTAATTTCCATTTTTGTTTCCTCCATTTGATATTCTTATCTTTTTTTAAAGATGGAGGCACTGAGAATTGAACTCAGAACTTTCGGGTTGGAGCCGAACATTTTGCCATTAAACTATGCCTCCAAAATGAGACTAAATAGGGGGCTCTAGTTCCAAGGCCAAGGAAAAAATTTAGAGTAATTTTGAAATAAAAAGTGCTGAAAATTACTGGCGTTTTTATCAAGAAAAAATGCTAAAGCTAGAAAAGATAATTTACTCTTGCCAACGGCAATCACAACCTGATTGAATAGCCATATTTTTTTAGTAAAAACAAACAAAGTATAAAAATATTTCTTTGGGAAAAGAAGCATTTACCGTATTCAGTCTTATTTTCTTTAAAAACTCATTCAAGCTTCCTTCTTTTAATCCACCACTTCTCCGCAAACGATAACGTCAATGTCGAAAGCACAAACCCTATTGTCGGCACCAGCGCATTTACAAATGGTTTAGACAATCCAGCTATCCAAAAAAAAAGCACCACTACAAAATACGTGAGCAAAGCAATCAACACTTTTCTCTCCAACGAAGTTTCCCACGCTTTGTCTGCTTCTACCCGTTGGTTGCGTTCTTTGATTTGAAGAACTTCCTGTTCAATTTTTCTTAAAACAGTCATCATTGCTTAAAGTCTTTTTGGTCTATAAAAGTCTTTCTTTTCATCCTTTCCCAACAGTATTCCATCACACGTTTCAAATTCTCACAATCTTCAGCATTATAGTGCAACAGCAAATCTAAATATTCTTTATCTCCAGAAGCATGGAACGCTTTCCACAATTCTACTGGATTTCCGTACAGATGTCCCGGTCTTTTTAACTCAAGAATTCTTTCCACTTCTTTCAATCCTCCTTTCAACCCAAGATTTACACACAGCGGCTTTAAGTCGACATGGGGGACATTTACTTCTATTCCAAATTCTTTCCTCAGCTTCGGCAAATCAAATGCCCCGCCGTTAAAAGTAATTAGCAATTTAAATGAAGCAAGAGCTTTTTCCAAAATTTCTTTTTCCAAATTAAATCCTTTCACCAAATGTTTGGTTTCATAATAATTAGAAATTCCTACTACGGTAACTTCTCCTCGTGATCCTGCCTCAATGTCTAAAAATCCGGCGTCTTCTTTAAATTGCTCATACAATCGCCACATTTCCTTTGCAGGATTTTTTCCAACAAAGAAAGAAGAGTTTTCTTCTAGAAGTGCTTGTTGAGCTTCTTGTATTTTTCTCTTGTAAACTGCTTTTGCTTTAGTTGAAATTCCTTCAATTTTTTCTTTCAGTAAAAAGCTTTGCCAGTCTTTAATTCCTTGCTTCCAGAAGGATTGTTCTTTTTTCTTGCCTACTTTTTCTAGAAAGATGAACGATTGCCTAATCATATGCCCCATGAAATTTTTTTCTTTAAATGTCTTTTCCCAATAACCATTTTCTCACTTTCTTTCCTATCGCTAAACTTGCTGTCAATCCCGGAGAGTCAATGCCCATACAATGATACACATTTTGATACTCTTTGTCTGGCTGAAGAATAAAGTCGCCTTCGTTTACTTTCGGCTGAATGCCTGCTTGGCTAAGACGTAAATCATTTTCTTTCAAATTTGGAAAAAAGCCGACAACTTTTTCTAAAAAATCTTTGGGAGAGTGCGTAATTTCATAATCTTCTTCATGCTTTGGATGTGTATCGTACAGTGGGGTTATCGCAATCTTTCCATCTAACTTCCAGGTGGTATGTACTCCAGTAGTGTGTCCTTTTGAACCATCAGGAAGCGTGTAAGTGATGGGAGCAGGATAAATGTGCATTGAGGTTTGCAGTTCTTCCCTGTTTGAGCGGAAGTACATTGCTTCTCCTTTAATGGGTTGAATTACCCATTCGTTTTCAGGACGAATTATTTTTGCAACTTTGTCTGCATGTACGCCTGCTGCATTTACAATGATATCTACTAAAATAGGTTCTTGCACTTCACCGGCAACTGCAGTAGTTACAGCAAACTGTTCATGCTTTTTTTCTACTGCAACTACCTTTGTTCCGGTAACTAAGACGGTGTTTTTTGCAGCAGCGATGCTTTCAAGAGTATGAAGATATGCTGCAGAGTCAAGAACTCCTGATGTTGGCACGTAAATGGCAGCAATGCAGCGTACGTTAGGTTCTATTTTCTTTACTTCTTCTGCATCCATCAATCGGACTTGAGGCACTCCATTCTCTTCTGCTCTTTTCAGGAGGAAATGCAGCATTTCTATTTCTTTATTATTTAATTTTTCGTCGTATTTTTGTTGTGCAACAACAAGTTTGCCACACATTTTGTAAGGAACACCATGGCGAGGTAAAAAGTATTGAAGGGAAATATTCCCTGCAACGCATTGTATTGCTTTTTCTGATTCTGTTTTATAATAAATTCCCGAATGAATCACTTCGGAGCTTCTGCTTGAAGCATGCTCGCCAAAACGTTTTTCTTTCTCTATGAGATACAGTTCATCTACCAGAGGAGCAATTTCTCCTGCGATAGCTAATCCTACTGCTCCGCCGCCGATAACCAGTGCTGTTTTCATAAGATGCTTTTCTAAGCTATCTTTTTATTACTTTTCTTTTTTTGATTCATGTTATTATTCAATTTTCTTTTTTCATAAGGTTATTAAATGGCCTGCCAAATTTCTATTTTATGAGACTAAGAAAGTTGCAATCGTCCGGTGATCTGTTGTGGGGATTGTCATATTGTAGTATGTATTTTGATGCTGTTTCTAGTGAAGAGAATGTTTCTAGTAGAGATAATAGCGAGTTAGGATATTTGTGTGATTTTCTCAGAAGCAAATATTTGCATAGCAAAGAAACTACTTATCCCCTAAATAATTCTGCCCAAAATAAAGAAGGACAGGATAAAGAACAACATGAAAAAAATTCTCTTTCTGGCATATCTCTTTCCTGCAGAGTTATTGCCTTTGCTGATTATGACTTTAAAGAAGAAGACGAATACTGGAAATCTGAAGCAAGTTATGATCGAGATAGTTGCCAGATTTTTGGAGATTATCTTCGTACTCATTTTCCCAGAAAGGCAAGCTTAACGTTTGTTCCCACTAATGATTTTCATGACCTTTCTGGCATTCGTTTTGTTGGAAAGGTTCCTGCAGAGTATTCCGACGCGCCGAATTTTGATGCGGGAGTGTTGCAGATTACCTTCATAAAAAGTCCTGATGTGGTGCGAGAATTTGGTTTCATTACTGCCTACGAAACTCCCCGTCATAAAGAAATATTCATGGAGATTTTACAAGGAGGAAGAGCAGGATATGATGGAAATGCTTTATTGGAGTATCGTAAAAGTATTTCTCAACAAACAGGTAAATAAACAGTTTAAAAAAACAGTTTAACTCCCCAACCCAATCAAACTTACTCCCACCATAATTCCTGCTAATCCTAACCATTTCCAGCGATTCATTTTTTCTCCCAAATATTTTACAGAAAATCCCGTGGTCCAAAGATATGTTAATGCTGCAAATGGATATGCCACACTCAGTTCTACTTGCCGTAAGACCATCATATACACTATCGTGGACACTCCCGTAAGTATAAGTCCCCACCACAAATCACCTTTCTGGAGCATTTCTTTAAAAGTCATCCCATGCGCTGCACGTTTCACTAAAAACATTCCCCATGCTCCTAGAAAAGAGCCCAGGACCATAAGAATAATTATAAAAAAACTAAGCATCCTGCACCTCTACTCCATTTGTCATATTTTTTGTGTGTTCTTTTTTTATTTCTGTTTTTCTTTCATTTGTTGTTTCTTTCTTCACGCTTCCACTGAGGAAAAGAACAGAAAGTAAAATGACTCCTACGCCAATCCACTTTAACAGATTCATGTGATCGCTAGGAAACAGGAGCGGAGAAAAAAGACTCACCCAGACATAACTTGTTGCTACAATGGGAAATACCACAGTCAATTCTCCCTCTTTCAATGCTCGCACTAACAATAAAAATCCTAATCCATACAAAAAAAATCCTAACAGAAAGAAAAAATTAAGGAGTGTTTGCCAATGTGCAAAGTCAATTTTTCCCACTCCCAATTTCCATGATAACTGTCCTAATGAAGTAAATAGGGTGCATATAATCGCCAAAACGATTGCTTTTTTTGAAGTTCCTGTAACTGAATGCATATATTTCACGTGCAATCCTCTTTATTCCTGCAAAAGCTTTTCAATAATTGCCGCGTAAGCAGGTCTTGCTATCAATACTCCAAAAGAAAGTCCAGCGATCGTGGTAAATGCAAATCCTTTGAGTAATCCTGCTCCTGCAAACCAGAGTGGGATCATTGCTGCAAGTACTGTTAAATACGCTCCAGTAATGATAAAGATGGCTTGTTTAATCCGTTTTTTCCAATCCAGTGCATGTTTTTCGCCCCGTATGGCTTCGTCGGTGATAACAATCAAGTGATTGACTGCGGTTCCGGAAGTGATAATAATCCCTGCGATGGAAGCTAAATCTAAATTCCAACGTACCAACGCGGCAAATCCTAAAACTAAAATCATTTCAGCTATAAGAATACACGCTAAAGGGATAGAAATTTTAAATTTCCTATACCGAATAAATATAACTACCATCACTGCAATGAGGGCTAAAACTCCCACAAAAATAACATTCTTAAGGAATTCTTGTCCAAGTGTAGGAGAGATAGTATCCAATTTTACAATTTCTAATTTCACTGGAAGACTTCCGGTTATAATAATGGTTTGCAGTCTCTTCATATTTTCTAAAGTGACCATCATTGCTTCTTGCTCTGTCCTACCTACCCCGCTTCCAGAAATCTGTATCTCTGTTGTTGCGCGTCCCTGTAATTCACAGCCAATGCGCAGTTGATCTACTTCTTTATCATCGAGATGCAATTTCAAATCCTCGCTCAGGTAACAAGAACTGCCGTCGCGCTGAGCACTTAACTGTCTGGTTAATTGCGCCTGTCGCTCTGCAGCCTCGGGACTTAAAGTGATTGAAAAAAAGAAACTACATGCATATCCTTCTGCCACTTGTCCGCAGGCTCGGTTGGGATCAATACCGGAACATTCTGCGCTTCTACACACATAAGTAATATCTTGCTTTCCTCCCAGGAATACTGTTTGGTTGGAAATTTTTGCTTCAAACTTTCCCTGTTTGCCAAGAAGTTCTTTCACTTCTTCTTCCGTTACTCCAGCGATCTCAATAATAATAAATTGTCCTCCTGAAAGGTCAGCTGCACTTCGAATGACCACATCGCTTAATCCGAAAACATTTAATCGTTCGGTTAAACTGGCAATGATACTTTCCAAATCTTCTGAAGAAACTTCTTTCTCTGGTTGAAGGACTACGCGAGTTCCTCCTTCGAGGTCAAGCCCTTTTCGTAAATTAGTGGTTGGTGCTTTCTGTACTCGCAAACCCAAATCAACTTTTCCTAAAACGTTTTCTTTTGTCTGTAACGTGTACACCCGTTTATTAGTTTCTACACGTACGGTTTTGTTGGCAATCAGTGTGGCAGTTTTTTTGAAATATTCTTCTATTGAAGTAATTTTTTCACCATTGAGGGAAATGATTTTTTCTTTTTCCAGAGGAGTCAGCTTTGATGAGGGATTCTCTATTCCCGCAATGGATGCAGAAGATTCAGGAACTACTGAACGAATAGTTATTCCTTCATTTCCAAAGATTCGTGGTTGTAGGGAAACCAGCGCAAATATAAGAAATACTACTAAGAGGAGAACTCTCCAGCTCAAAAAAATACGTTTTAGTTTGTCTTTCATGATATTATAATGCCTATATTTTTTTATTATTATCTTTTTATATCTTTTATTTTTTTTTATTTTTGGTTGTGGCGTTGTCTCTCCAAATAGAGGCGAAACAAACCGACGTTCTGAATCCAAGTCATGACTGCATCTACTAACAGCCCGATTGTTAAGATGAACATAATTTGGCGGATAACTTCATTGTTTACGAAAATTAAAGCCACTAAGATGGCAATCAACGCAGTGGCTGTCATCAACATGCCCGTGCTAACTGCGCTATAAATTCCATCCATTTCCGTACCCCACTGTCTTTTTAATACTCTTGATTTAAGAAGCATATCTGCATCAGTGGAATATCCTAAGAGCATTAAAAATGCCGCTACCCCCGCAGAACTTAATTTCATGCCGCTGAGATTAAAAATAGCTAAAGTAACTACCATATCGGAAACAACAGTTAATAATACTGCTAAACTGGGTAAAGGGACACGAAAGTAAAGAAAAATCACGAAACTCATTAATGCAAAAGCAACGAGCAGGGCAATAAATGTCTGGCGGAAAAAACCTTCACCAAGAGAAGAGCCAACCACTTCAACACTATACTTATCTTTTTGCAATGGGACTTTTTCTTGAATCAATTTAAGTAAAGATTGGATTTCTTCTTCTTTCTGAGCATCGCTGTCAATGATCAGTGCAATGGTTTTTCCTGTTGCACTTAAACTTCGCACTGAAATATCTCCTTGCGGATGTTTTTCTTTCAAAAACATCTCCAATTCTTCAGCAGTGGTGCTTGGAGCTTGAATCGTGATAGAAGAACCACCTTTCAGAGTGATGCCTTTCTGCACGAAATCTCCAGTAGTGGTATATTGATACCCAATCTGCGCTGCTGAAAGAAGGACAATCAGAAAAGTGACTATTAAGAGTTTTTTATAGTGGTGTTCGTAAATGTGTTTGGCTTTTTCTTTGAGCTTGTGAAACATTCTTCTTTCTTTTAAAGAAGTGTATTTAAAGATTGTGATGGAGAAAATGTGGTTTGAGGATAGAGACTTTATTTTTTTGTTTTTGTGACTGTAACTACTTACCTCTCTTTTTCTTCTTCCCTTAACCTTTTTACACAGGCTTCTACAAATCCCAAATACAACGGATTTGGCTTCAATGGCTGAGAAGTGAATTCTGGATGCGCTTGTGTGGCTACGAAGTAAGCATGTTTTTCTCTCGGCAATTCCAAAATTTGCATTATTTCTCTTCCGGGAGCTTTTCCGGAAAAAAATAAACCATTTGCCTCTAATTGCTGAATATAAGCAGGGTTGCACTCCCAGCGATGCCTGAACCTCTCTCTCGCAGAAATATTCCCGTATAATTCCGCGGCAATACTTCCAGATTTTATTTCTACGTCGTGTCCGCCGAGGCGCATGTTGCCGCCGAGAGTTACAATTCCTTTTTGTTCCGGTAAAATATCAATCACGGGATGTGTACAAGAAACTTCAATTTCTGTAGTATTGGCTTCCTGCAAACCACAAACATTTCTTGCGTATTCAATAACTGCCATTTGAAATCCATAGCATAATCCCAGAAAAGGAACATTATTTTCTCGTGCATAACGAATACTTTGAATTTTTCCTTCTGCTCCCCTGCTGCCGAATGCTCCTGGTACAATAATCCCTTGCACGTCGTTTAACTCTTCCGCAACTCTTTCGGTGCTCAATTCCGTGGTGTCAATCCATTTTTGCTGTACTCGGACTCCAAGATGTGTTCCAGCATGTTCCAACGCTTTAATGATGGACGCATAAGAATCACGCAGGGCAGTATATTTTCCCAACATGCCCACGGTTATTTCATTTTCTTTTTCCTTTTCTTCTTTAATGCTGAGAGTTTTTTGTACATAAGTACTCCATTGTTCTCTTGCTATTGGGTTTTCTTGTATCCTCTCCTGCAATCTGAGATGCGAAATAGTCTGCAAATCCAACTGTGCTTTTTCCAATAAAGAAGGAATTAGATAAATACTTTCACAATCATGCACGCTCACTACCCGTTCAAAAGGAACATTTGCTGATTGGCTAATTTTCTCTCTGACTTTAGCAACCACTTCGCGATCTGCCCGGCAGGCAATAATGTCCGGTTGAATGCCCATGGCCATCAATGTTCTGAGCCCTAACTGCGCGGCTTTGCTTTTTTGCTCACCTAAAAATCCTGGCTCTAACACGTAGGTCAAAGCGACATGGCAAAGATTTTCTCTACCTTCTTCATATTGCAATTCTCGCATTGCTTCAATGAAATAATTATTTTCAATGTCTCCTACTGTACCTCCCACTTCTATGAAAACAATATCTGCTCCTGAATTCACTGCCAAGGTGCGCACAAAACGCTTAATCTCTCCAGTGACATGCGGAATAAATTGCACGTCTCTGCCGAGATAATTTCCTTGTCTCTCGTGGTTTAAAATCTGGCTAAAAATTTTTCCACCCGTAAGATAATTGTGTTTTGTTAAAGATATACCTAAAAAACGTTCATAGGTTCCTAAGTCCATATCACTTTCCGTACCATCGTCAAGAACGAACACTTCTCCATGACGATAAGGATTGAGCGTTCCCGCATCCTGATTAAGGTATCCATCAAATTTCATGCAGGTAACTTTCAATCCTTTGAGCTGCAAAAGTTTTGCGAGTGAAGCAGCAAAGATGCCTTTTCCTAATCCGGACATGACTGTGCCGCAGACTACTACGTATTTTGTTTTACCTTTCTGATAGCCTTCCGGAAGAGGATTATAGAATTCGTGTTCTTCTGTTTTGTGAGAAACCTGCTGAAGCAAATCGTTCTGAGGTAGTAAGTTGTTTTGGTGCATTATACGAAAAGAATGTGGGGGTATAATAATGTTGCGTGACACCTTAGAGTAGAAAATCCATTAATTCAAAATCA
>JACPNC010000097.1 GCA_016185685.1 Candidatus Woesearchaeota archaeon
AACGAAAATGTTATTCTTAACAAGGCAACACTGATAAATTTTCAACAACCGCAAGGAAGGCTCTATTATTTGCCTCACGCGGGATGGGAAGCCTGTAACGGATACATAACTCACCAAAATGTGTGAATGCACTTGAAAAATCTTGAAACTAAAAAGGTCACAAAACTTTAATAAATAAAACCTTTCCTTACTGGTTAATGCACACCTCCCTCGAACTCGCAGCTTTCTGCAAGAAGAAAGGTTTCATGTATCCCAGCAGTGAAATTTATGGCGGACTGTCAGGATTTTATGATTATGGCCATTTAGGAACAAAACTCAAACACAATTTCGAGCATCTCTGGAGGTCATTCTTTCTTGGACTCAATGACAATTTCCATGAGATAGAAACAGCCAATATCGCGCACGAAAATGTCTTTAAAGCTTCAGGTCATTTGCAAAACTTTACAGATCCTGTGGCGAGCTGTAAAAAATGTGGATTTCATGTTCGGGCAGACCATTTTCTAGCTGAACACTTAAAACGCAGAGTTGAAGGAAAAACCACCGATGAATATCAAGAATTAATTACTCAAAACAAACTCGGATGTCCACAATGCAAATCTGTTTTAACTGTCTCTGTTCTTAACATGATGTTTCCCGTAAAGCTGGGCGTAGGAAAAGTGCAAACAGGTTATCTTCGTCCAGAAACAGCGCAGTCTCCTTACGTAAATTTTAAACTGCAATATGAATTATTGCGGAAAAAACTTCCTTTGGGATTAGCATTAATCGGCAGAGCATATCGTAATGAAATTTCTCCGAGAAATTTTACTTTACGACAGCGGGAATTTGTGCAGGCGGAACTGCAAATTTTCTTTGACCCGCAACACCCCCCATCTGAGAGTGATTTTGCTCTGGTAAAAGATCAAAAATTAAAGACTACTCTAATTTTGGATCGTGAGCAAAATAAAGTGGTTGAACGAACTGCTCAACAACTTGTTGATTCTGGTCTGCCTGAATTTTATGTGTACCATTTAATTAAAATCCAGGAATTCTATTTCCAGCATCTTAAAATATCTCCAGAAAAATTCCGATTTTATCAACTTAGTGATCAAGAAAAAGCATTTTACAACAAATACCATTTTGATCTTGAAATAGATCTCGCCGAACATGGATGGACTGAGGTTGGTGGTTTGCATTATCGAACTGATCACGACCTTTCCGGCCATCAAAAAATATCCCAGCAATCTATGGAAGTGTTAGAGGAAGCAACAGGAAGAAAATTCATTCCCCACGTCTTAGAACTGAGTTTTGGCGTGGATAGGCATATCTATGCTCTTCTTGATTTAAGTTACGAAATGAGTAAAGAACGTGAGTATGTGGTGCTTCATCTGCCTGCAAAAGTAACCCCCTATTTTTGCGCGGTATTTCCTTTAGTAAAAAATAAACCAGAGATTGTGGCTCTGGGTGAACAAGTGTATCAGGATCTCAAACAACATTTTTCTTGCTTGTATGATGAAACGGCTGCCGTAGGCAGAAGATATGCGCGAGCAGACGAACAAGGAATAAAATATTGTATCACCGTTGATTTTGACAGTTTGCAGGATCATGCAGTGACTATCCGAGACCGCGATTCTACACAACAAGAACGGGTAAAAATATCTCAATTGAAAGAGAAGTTAGCTTTATTATTCAGTTAGAATTAAACAAAAAAAAGAGCCGAAAAGACGAGTTTTTTTTTGTAACGAAAACTCGCCACCCAGGGCTAGGGTCGCTTTGGCTCTCGAGTTTCCTTCGGAAACTATCCTCGGACTAAAGCCACGAGGCTTTACGCCCCTCGTATCTGAAAGGCGAGTTTTCGGAACTGAAAATCGGCAGAGAAAGCGATTCATCCCCTTGTTAAAACAATGGGCTTTCTCGCTGATTTTCAGTAAAGTTATTTATACTACTTCTGCTCTTTACTCATCATGGAAAAGAATCGTCAAAGCCTGTTGCTTCTAGGACTTGCATTAATTGTGCTTATTGTCCTTCATTTTTTCCTTGCAAGTGAAATTGTAAAAATGCTTATTCTCACTGCAGTTATTCTTATTTCTCTGCTTGCATTCAGCATAGGAATTCGGGAATTGCTCAGCCCTGCTTCAAGATTACGGCATGGATTGGAACACCTCGAGCATCATCTCACTCAAGATCCTTCTGCGGTACTCCAAGAAAAGTATTTACATCTGCATGATTTGTATCTTAAATTGTCTGAAAAAGAAAAACGTAACTTTTATGGACGCTTAGTTCATTTCCGCAAACAGCTAGAGGACCATCTGCGTTCAGAAAAGCGGGTTGAACATCTGCTTACAACTGTCAAGAAAGGGACTATTGCACAGCGAAAAAAGATATTTCATGAGCTGGAAAAAGAATTTAAAAAATTGCCTCGTGTGGTAGGAGAAAAGTTTTATCCGCATGTGGTGCATGCGAAAGAAGAGCTGGAGAAAGGGATTTAAGGGTTTTTAAAAATTTCTTCAGCAATTTCACTCCAAGAAAAGACTCGCTGGATTTCAGGAGGCATAGGATTTTTCTGATTCCATGGACAGTCCAAAAGAAGTATTCTACGAGAAGGTGCAGAACACTCCAAGGCATAATCTAACGAATCTTCTACCAATAAATCGATCTCCAATATTTCACAAATTTCTTTTTTCGTTTTTACTTTTCCACTTCGCGAATAGTGATTGGTAAAGAAAATCTCAGAAAAAATATTAGGGAAATGCTGTTTAACCCAAGAATTTGTGGCTTCAGAAATATCTTTCTGTCTTGAGGTGATAATATAAAAAGAATTTTCTGGTCCAAAAGATTTTAATTTTTCTAATTCCCTTTGTGATCCTTTCACCGGAACAATCTGCTGAAAATAAGAAGTTTGATAAAATAAGTACACTTTTTCAATAGCTTGTTCTCGAGTACCTCCCCAAACTTCCCAGAAACGATAGGAACTAAACTGTTCTCTTGTGAAAGAGGTTTGATATGCTGTATTGTGGAACGCAATCAACGCAGGAACAAAATCTGCTAGTACTTCATCTACGTCTACGCCTATGTTCATGTGCTGTTAAGTCTTCTTTCTGTCCTTTCAATCAGTTCTTTTTTTTCTTTTTCAAAAGTATTTCCGAAAGCAAGATCGGAAACTGCTCTCAAATACGGCCACGCGAAAGCAATGCTTGCTCCAATATACCATCCAGGCAGGTCGTAATTGCCTCCGGTGACTTTGTTCAGAAAAAATTCTCCCGCTAAGGAGATTCCCAACCATCCATTTATTCCACCACTCCAAAAACTGTCCCAAGCGTGTCCAAGTATGTCTTCTGGTATTTTTCTACCCACATACTTATGCTGTAATGAAAAGTAGGCGGGAACAA
>JACPNC010000095.1 GCA_016185685.1 Candidatus Woesearchaeota archaeon
AAAGCAAAAATTCAATAAAAATGATTGACATTCACGCATTTGGAACTGAACGGGAAGCGCAAAAAACGATTCAAAGATTGCGAAGCAAACCATCTGGAGTAGTATCGGGTGTGTTTGTAATTCCTGGCGTCTATCTTCCTTTTGCCTATAGTACTGAAGAAAGTAAATTCGGTTTTGTAGATTCTTCTGAACTGCATTTTTATTTTGGTGTGTCCTCTATTGATGTGCTTGCCAAAAGGTTGCACGAGAGAATAAACATACTAAGAAACATTTCAGGAAAAACACAAAATGTTGCTTCTCATGCATACACTTACTGGGATACTTGTGAAAAGCCGATTTCTTCTCTCAGAAACACTCTGGCAAGAAGTTCTGGATTTAACATTCATCACCTTAATACTCTGCGTTACTGCACAGAACAGGAGATGGAAGAATTTCAGCAGGGATATTTAAAAGCAGAACGCGAAAAGTTTTAGGAAGATTAACCACTTTCTCTCATTCACACATTCTTTCACTCCCCTTGCAAAAAAAGCAATAAACCTCCCAGAGCGTTTATAAAAAGGGAGAATTACAAACGAAGGATATGCACTTTGCCCCTGCTTTTCATTCATTAAGAAAAACTCTTCTTGTTGGAATCACTGCTTCTTTGCTTTCTTCTGGTTGCGCTGAGATGAAATATTACGGAGATTTGGCTGTTCAGCATCTTAAGATACTTGCACAGAAAGAAAGCATAGAGGATATTATCCAAGATCCTACTTTTGATGAGGAAACTAAACGAAAACTTCATCTAGTGCAAGGGGTAAGAGAATACGCATTCAAGAGATTACACTTGCCTGAAACAGAAGCATATACTACTTATGTTGATTTGCAGAAATTAAGAGAAAGAGAGCAAGAACAACAAGAACAAAAGCAAAGCCAAGAACTTACCGGAGCGCAAAAAGAAGGATCACCTAAAAAAAAAGATTTAAAAGAAGAAACAAAAAAATCCAAAGAAGAAACGAAAGAGCAAGAACTGTTACCACAAGAAAATTATGTCGTGGTTTTCATAACTGCCTGCCGCTCGGATAAATTTGAAGTAAAAGAATGGTGGTATCCTTTTGTTGGTTTTCAGCAGATGCGGACGTTTTATGATGAAAAAGAAGCTGATGCTTATGCCCAAGAGTTACAACAAGAAGGATGGGACGTAGCTTTAAGCAAGACACGAGCATATTCTACGGGAAAATTTCTTAATAATTCACTTCTCGATGAACCATTGGGAGATCCAGTAACCAATGTTATGCTTAACCAAAGCGATGCGGCAATTATAGAATATCTCTTTCATGAAATAGCGCACCAAGTAGTGTACGTGGAAGGAGATACTACTTTTAATGAATCGTTTGCAGAATTTGTCGGTGAGAAAGGCACAGAACTGTATCTCAGAGATCATCATCATCATCATCAGGAATTTCCTAATGGATTGGCAGGAAAGCAGAAGCGAAGAAAAGATGACAACTTGTTTTATGAAATAGTTGCTTCCTACACACAGTGGTTATCTTTACTTTATGATTCTTCATTGCCCAGAGAAGAGAAATTACGCACAAAACAAACAATTTTTCAGGCGATGAAAACTGCATACCTTACAGAAGCTGAACCTTTCGGTGCAGGAAGAAGAAAGTGGTTTGAGAAAGACCTCAACAACGCCCATTTGGTTCATCTGCAACATTACAACAATTATGTTGATGAATTTGCTACGCTCTTCGAGATTTCCGCACAGGGCCATTGGTCAAAATTTTATGAAATTGTCAGAACCATTGCCGAGTGGCCTGAAGCAAAAAGGAAAGAATACATGGAAAGTATTCCGACAAAGTGAAAAGAAAGCAAAAAGTCTTTAAAGAACTATCTAAAACCACTTCTCGAATATGTCTATTGCAGATACAGATAAAGAAGCTCAAGCTTTCCAAGAAATCATTACCAAAATTAAAGAGCAGAACATCACTACGCAAAGCGCTCTCAATCTCCTAAAAAGAGAAATTGCAAAAAAACACAAACTCAAAACCATACCAACCAATATTCAACTACTTATCTCCTTGCCTAAAGAAAAAATTTCTGAATATAAAGATATTCTCATCAGCAAACCAACAAGAACTATCTCCGGAGTTACTCCTGTTGCTATCATGACTGCTCCGGACCGATGTCCGCATGGTAAATGCACTTTCTGTCCTGGCGGAATAGGCTCTCCTTGGGGTGATGTGCCGCAGAGTTATACCGGTCATGAGCCAGCAACGATGCGGGGAATGAGAAATGAGTATGATTCTTATCTGCAGGTTTTCAACCGTCTGCAGCAATATGTCTTGCTTGGACAATCTTTTGACAAAATAGAAATTATTGTGATGGGGGGAACATTTCCTGCAACTAGCAAAGAATATCAGGAATCTTTCATCATTGGAACTTTTCAAGCCATGAACGATTTTTCAGAATTTTTTTTTGACCAAGAAGGAAATTTTGAAATTTTAAAGTTTAAAGATTTTTTTGAATTGCCTGGAGAGATGCACGATAAAGAAAGGGAAGAAAGAATTAAAGAGAAAGTAAAAAGAATAAAATTGCGAAATGGTACTGCTTTAGAACAAACAACACTTGACCTCGCACAACTCTCAACGCCTCTTACAACTTTAGAACAAGAACAACTCAAGAACGAAACTTCCTACGTTCGCTGTGTTGCTTTATGCATTGAAACCAAACCTGATTGGGGATTTTTAGAACATGGCAATGAAATGCTTCGACAGGGTTGTACAAGAGTAGAATTGGGCATTCAATCTGTCTATGACGATGTCTTGAAGCAGGTGCATCGAGGTCATGACTCTGAGGACAGCAAAAAATCCATCCAAATTCTCCGTGATCTTGGATTTAAAATTAATTTCCATTACATGCCCGGTCTTCCACTTACCGACAGAGAACGTGATCTTGCGGGAATGCATCAGCTTTTTACTGATTCTGACTACAAACCAGATATGATTAAGATGTACCCTTGCATGGTTGGTCCGGGAACTGCTTTATTTCAGCAATGGAAAGTAGGAAAATTTCAACCCATAACTACAGAAGAAGCGGCTTCGCGCATCGCAGAATGGAAAAAATCTGTTCCAGAATACTGCAGAATTCAGCGCGTACAAAGAGATGTGCCAACGAAATATTGGGAAGCCGGAGTGGACAGAACTAATTTACGACAATTCATGCATGAAAATTTTTCTCTGCAAACGCAGCAATGCAGGTGTATTCGCTGTCGAGAACCTAAAGGAAAGACAATTGCTTGGGAAAAAGTATATCTTAAAGTTATAGAATATGGTGCTTCAGGAGGAAAAGAATTTTTCATTGCTGCTGAAGACCAGGAAAATGATGTTCTCATAGGTTTTTGTCGTCTAAGATTTCCCAAAGAAATTCTTCGCTCAGAAATTACTCCCGATAGCGCACTTATTCGTGAATTGCATGTTTATGGGACTGCCACTGCCATTGGTGAAGAAGGATTGGTACAACATCGTGGCTGGGGAAAGAAGTTAATGCAGAAAGCAGAAGAAATCGCCCGCGCCCATGGAAAAAATAAAATAGTGGTTATTTCTGGTGTTGGCGTGAGAGAATATTATAGAAAATTAGGGTATGAGAAAGAAGGCTCGTATGTAGTGAAAAATGTATTAAAATAGTGAAAAAGTTATGAAAAATATACTGTACATGCAACCCTTTTATCTTCTTCTTTTTGATTAGTTTTTCTAATGATCCAAAAGAATAAAACGTATTTTTATTACGGAACCAATACGCACGAATTTTCAGTACGACAACAGGGAGGATTTTACGAACAAAAAGAAAAAGTGCTTTTAGTAAATCCTCTTCTTCATTATGCTTTGTATCAGGGGATTTATAGTTGCAGATTAGGAAAGAAAAATACCCCTAAAAAATCGCTTCTGTTCGCACTTCCCATGGAAACGTACTGGGATCAACTAAAAGTTACTTTTCTTGCTTCTGGAAAGGATGCTGCTGCCAGATACGAACTGCATGGGAAATTAGCATTAGAAGATTTGCTGATTGTGGATTCGTTGGAAAAATTGCAAGAGGTAAGTCCTACAGTTACTCGGCGAGAGATGAAGAAGTTTGTTACTTATTATCTGTGAAACTATTTCTTTTTAATATCGATAATTCTGTTAATTAGAGCACATAAAACAGAATTGTCGTATTAGATAATTCTGGAAAATGGTTGCTACAATCACCAGAATTATCTATAAGTAGTGACAAGTTTTATAAATATGCCACATTTCAAGAGCAGATGAATGCGGGAAAAAAAATATTTACAGAAAAATGTTTAGAAGAAAGAGTGGAACAAAACACTCAAACCCACGTTCCTCAGAGAAGCAAATTTTCAGAAAAAGCGCATGATTGGTATGTAGCACTAGCAGGCAATAGGATTACATTAGTTGGTGGTCTAAGCTTTCTTAATTTGTTAACATTAGTATTTTCAGGAAAAGAATCGTCAAGTTATTCTGTAACTTACAGTGCAGTTTCTTGCTTAGCTGGCGTACTACTAAGCCCTCTAATTGGTGCAACTCTGTGTGGCAGCAACACCATAAAATTTTATCACAAAACTAAGGAACATATAAAACAATTCGGCGCCTTAGATGAAAGATTTGCAAAAAAAATTATCATGGTTGATAATGAAAATACCGATTTTTACGGCTACTGCCAGCAGCAAGGAATGTATTTAGCTGCGTTACATTACGGACAAGTAAAATCATTCCGTGAGTTTCAAAAAAAATATTCAAATGTTAAAATACCTTTTTTTTAAATTCACAACTACTTCATACCAAACCGCAAATTCCCACACATGACTCTCCACCTTATCGGCATCGGACTTGCAGAAGAAAAAGATATCTCAGTAAAAGGACTCGAAGCAGTTAAAAAATCAGAAATAATCTATCTTGAAAATTATACTTCTTTACTGCAATGTACACAAGAAGATTTAGAAAAATTCTATGGAAAAAAAATAACTCTGTTGTCCAGAAAGGCGTGCGAAGAAGATGTAGAAAAAATTATTACAGAAGCGCAAATTAAGGAAGTTGCTTTTCTTATCATTGGTGATCCATTTTCTGCAACCACTCACATTGAATTGTTTCGTTCTGCAAAAGAAAAAAATATCCCAATTCACATAATTCACAATGCTTCTGTACTTACTGCCATCGGAGAAACTGGATTGCAGCTCTATAATTTTGGAAAAATCACGTCAATTCCTTTTCCTGAAAAAGTGCCTAATTTAGAAACCCCTTACATTGTACTCCAGCAAAATCTCTCTTTAGGGATGCATACGCTATTTCTATTGGATCTTGATCCAGAAAAAAATAAATTCCTCACAATCCCAGAAGCCATTCAAACACTTGAAGATATTGAAAGTAGGAAAAAAGAGAATTTTATTACGCCGAAGACTTTTGCGGTTGCCTGCGCGCGATTAGGAAGTAGAACTGCTTTAATCAAAGCAGGAACTCTCTTAGAATTGAAAAAAATCGACTTTGGCAAACCTCCTTATTGTCTTATCATCCCTGGAAAATTACATTTTCTGGAAGAAGAAATGCTTCGACTCTATCAATAAAGACCTGCTTAAACTTTATCATTCATTTTTTCAATTATAGGTATAATTCACATTTCTTGTCACTGCCATAGTGGATTCCAACAGTAAAGCAATGTCCCGTTGAAATAAAAAGAGCATCGATAATTTTCTGCGTTCTTCAAAATTAACTTCAGTAGGTGTTCCTACTAAAGCCGCATACTGTATTTTTTCAAAAGCTTGCTGTGCTTCTTCAACTGGAATGATATCCGCTTCTGCATCGTTGGTGATGGTTACCCCATTTTCATCTTCTGCAAAGGCAGATTTTGCGCCTTTGTACTCTCCATCACTGTGGTACCATAATCGCTCATAATCAACTGGAGCTTCACCATAAGATAATTGTAATAGGCTTTCTTCTTCGGTAAAAGAATATTCCAACAAAGGGAGTTCAAGTTCCGGCACTTTAATATCTAATGGTGTCTCTTTTTCTATTTCTCCTATTCCCACTTCTATTTCTGAAGAAGGTTCTTCAATGTCTGCTTTTTCTTTTACTTTAGCTTCCAAATCAATGAATTTATTGTTTTCCTGTGCCACCTTTTCTTTCAGAAGTTTTTCTTTTTAAAGATTATGAATCTAATCGCATCTTTATCACTTCACCATGCACCAGCCGTGAAACATCACGTATTACTTCTGCACGACGAGTGATCCAAGCCCCATAATCTTTTTTATGAAGTTGCGGTGATTCAATAATCATTACAAACGAATATGCATAATTCACTCCTTGCTCATTTTGTCCGGTAACAATCCCCATATCGCCGCAGAGATGTCCAGTTGAACCGGTTTTGTTATACACGGTAGCTTCTGGAATACCAAAATCAATACGATCTGCCGCGCCTGGAAGAGCCATCAACTCAAGAAGTTCTCTGCTATAAGGGAGATGATCTTCCCATAAGGCCGTCAAAATACGCCTATAATCTGCAGCTGATGCTTTATTTTTATATGTTCTTCCAGATTTTTTTGCTGAAGTAGGAATGTATTCTACGATTGAAAAATTCTTAAGAATATCCCCATAATATGTTCGTAATAATTGATCGGTTTCTTGCGGTCCACCGATACGAGACAATAGCCAGTTGGTTGCCTCATTGTCACTTTGAATTATCATGCGTTGCATCATTTCTTGACTAGCATATCCGTAAGTCATATCTTCGTATTTTGCTTTATGAAAAAATGCTAGAGCAACTAACGGTTTTACCATGCTGGCGCACTGCAAAGGAATATCTTCTAGTAAATTAACAAAATACTTTTTTTGTACAAGATCATACACTGAACAAGCAATTGATTCGTCAATGGCAATTCCTTCAATACTCAGTTGTGATTCAAGATATTCGTCAATCAGTAAATCTAAAGATTTAGTTGGTTCGTTATTGCAGTTTAAGATAGATTCTGCCAGACTTAAAGAAGGAGCAGAAAAAACAGTTATGGCTGCCAGAGAGGACAGAGAAACAAATTTTCGTCGTGAAATTAAACGTGGAGTCATAGTAATAGAGAACACCTCACTCTGTTTTTATTCTTTCTTAGCCTCACTCTTATCAAAACGCAAAACAAACTCTTCTTCTTTCGCTGCAAGATAGACATATGCTAACTCATTTTTCCTTACTTCATCAAAAAGAAATGCAGTTCGTTCAATTGGGTATTCAGGTACTTCATAAGATGGTTCATCATTTTCTTGGAGAGTAATTTGCACATAATGTTTCTTTTTAGGTACTAATGTTCTCTTTTTTGCATCTAAGATATATTCATCACGCCAGCTTCCCGGATGAATGATTGTTTGTTTTCTTCGTTCATCAATATGCTTGCGGTGAATATGCCCGAGAACAAAGATTTTTGCTTTTGTTTTTGATGCTTTTTTTCTCCTAAAACTTCCCATGATTTCATCAATATCCCAATGATTGTGCATTATTCGCCGATAGAATTCACTAAACAGCCAGGAAGGAAAACTATAAGTGGGATCGGAATAATATCTGAACGGAAAATATAAAACGCTTTTTAAAAAATATCCAAGAGATCGTAGGCTTATTTTTTTTAATACCATGCGATGCAGGGAAAATAATAATTGTCGTGGGAAAATCCTCTCCAGAAAAGGATGTTCTTCTTTCATATCCATGAATTGGCTGATTAAACCAAAAGCCATCCATGGAAAGTTAAGAATATGTTCTCCTTTATAACTAACAAAAAGATTACGAAAGTTTACTCGGCAGATAAAATCATATTGCTGTCCGTGTTCTACCCAAACATTATTTTTATGATAATGCAAGCCGGGAAAATGGATATTTTCGTAGCTTTTTTTATTGTCCAGCAACTGTTTGAGTGTTTCTTTTATTTCTGGGAAAAACAAATCATGATCATGATTTCCGATGATAAAGTAGAGATGGTGGTGCGGAGAAGAAACAAAAGAGTTTAGTGCTGAAAAAACACGTTTGTGCGCTTCATAGATGAGTTTCAGTTTCCCCAGAGAAATAGCTGCAGTGATATGGCGGGGGTAAGTTAATTTATTGGTATGGGGATCAAGATATGGGCATTTTAAAAAATCAAGAGTATCTCCATTTAATACGAGGTCAATGGGATGTTTCTTTTCTGCAAAAGAATGAATTAGTTGAGAGAGCGCTTTGTCGCTGATAAAATCATCTGTTAAATTACCTGCACCCATTTCAATGTCGCCGATAACGATGATTTGTTTAGCGGGCGTCGACTTACTTTTTAGAATTGTTTTGCGCATAGTCTATTCTTCAGAGCCTATTCTCCAGAGTGTGTATTTCAAAGATGAATGGGCTTAAATAAGTTGTGATTTCAAGGTTAAGCAAAATCACCATACTTCTACTTTTAACTCTGGAATGTGCTGGAAATGCTTTTTATCTGTGGTAATAAGAATTTTGTTATGCGTCTTGCACATGGCTGCAATCATTAAGTCAATATCTTTTATGGGCTTTCCTTCTCTCTTCAATTTTAAATAATCTAAAGCAAAAATTTTGCAGGAATGTTCAGTAAATTCAAGAAGATCAACCTGCTGAAGCAAGGCATCAATAAAAGCAAGCCTTCTTTCCATTACTTTTGTATGCACCGCCCCTTTGTAAAGTTCACAGAGAGCAAGTGGCGTAATGCAGAAAGAATGTTTATTTATTGCTGACAGTTTTTCTTTTATTTTTTCTACTCCGTCAAAAATTTCTATGATGATACTTGTATCTAAACAGTACATTTAATACTCCCTTAACTGCTGAATGTCACGCTCAAGATAAGCTTTTTTAATTCCCTTAATAAACTCAGTATCTTTCTGTGCGCAACCGAATAGGGAAAGAACATCTCCTCCTTTTTGGGCTAAGCGAATAACTACATCTGAAAAAGATTCGGTACTTCCTTTTATTTCTTGTAAAACTTGGTATGCTTTATTGGAAAGAGAGATTACTTTTACCATAATATACGCATATGCATACGCATATATAAACATTTCGTCGCTAAACTTTTCAACTGCCTTGATTTTTCACTAGTAAGTAACTTTAAAGTAGTAAATTCACCAAAAAGTTTATAAAGTTTATCTCTTCAGAAGCTCTAAATGAAAGAAACTTCAATCGATGTTGAAGTCCGCGCATACGATTTAGGAGGGTATGGAGACATAGCGGGAGCTATCCGTTTGGCTAGCCACTTGCAACGCACTGGATTTAATACGGTTCTTTACGCTGCTTCTGACAGTGCATTAAGTAAAGCAAGAACACTCCAGCCAGATGTTCCAATCAAGCAAACTCCAAGCGAGGCAAGAATTCTTCTAGATGTTGCTGGGCATTACAAAGATAACAGAAATAGAAATGAAGCTGAAGTCCCTCATCTGTATGTTGAAGACATGGACAATCCGCAAAGCAGAAGTACAGCAGTTCCTTTATATCTAAAGACTGGACTCAAATCAGTGGGAAAGCAAATTGAAGCTAAATATGGGGGTTTTTCTCAGAATCCTCTTTTTTACCGCCCATTCAGGGAGTGGGATCTTCCTCAACCTAACCAGCGTGATGTAAGAAAATTGCTCCTTGATGCTTTTTCTCCTTCCCCTTCTCATTCTTCTTCCGATTCTAAAGCAGAGACCACTGCTATGTCACAAATCGATGCTCGTTCGGAATTGGAAAAAGCTTTGCAAAGAGTGGAGCGGTTTGCTTTCGGTCATTTCCGTCCTCACCTTGAACGGGATGATTTTTTTAACTCTCCTTACTTGCATTTGGTTACAAAGATGGCTGAAGAATACGACACTCGGTTCGCTCTAGGTTTTTTTTTCGGAGGCAATCTTGAAAATGAAATTGCAGAAAAAGCAGAGAAGATGGGATATGGAGTAGTAAGAAAAAACAAAAATATTTTTCAGGCTGGCAACTCTAAGATGCCAGTTTTGATTTTCCTTGGACCACAACCACAGCTGAGAACTACTTCGCTTTTTCTCTCAGCAAATATGCCTAACATAGTAACGGGAGATTTATCTTTATCTGATGCGCTTTATGGGGTTTTAGCACAAGAAGGTCCGGCATTTTTTTATGATTGTCCCAGCTGGAAGAGGCCTACTTTTGATGAACTTAGTGTAATTATGAGCAAGCTTTCTATTTCTCAGTGTGCTTTTTTCAATGCAATGAGTAGTAAAGAGGACGGCGGGTTTAATTCTATCTCTCGAGATCAAGATTTTGAATCCAATTTAGAACCCAATTTAGGATTTTTAGATAAAGAATTGCACTATTCAGAATACCGTGATGCTATGCAACAAGCTTTGCGTAAAGAGATTGTTAATCGTTTCGGAAGGAGATGGAAATGGAACGGAACTTTATCTGGAAGATCTGAAAGTGATTTTTTCATTCCTTCAGGAGTACCTTTTTTCTTGCAGGATGCAACAGAAGCCGTAGTAAGAAAGCTCTATGATAACCCTAAAGCATATGCTGAAATAGAAGAAAGCAGAAAAAGAATAGCTCCAAAAAGAAGTAAATTCCCGTTAGCACAAGAAGAGGCAGGTCAAATAATCTCGTCCTTGCCAAAAGAGCCAAAAGAGCCTCTTAAACTCATAATGCCTGAAGATATTCTTCAAAAAAACATCGAAAAATTAGCTAAAGCAGATAAAACATTTAACGTGTATTCCTTAGAACAAGATGCTTATGCGCCAAAAACATCACTTTCTCCAAAAAAATTTGATCTAAATTCTGCTGAAGGTTTTTATAAATATTTTAAAGAAAATCCCCCAAAAAAAGATAACATTTTTGAAAAATGTAAAGACTATTATTTTAATAATCCCACAACAATTCCTAAAATATAAAATCTCTTTTTAATAACTCTTCCCAAAATATCCTTTCAAGGTGGCTTTCCCACCGCAGGCAAAACATTTTTCATTCCTCATTGTTTCCTGCTTCAGCGGAGAATTCAATGATTTAGCAGTAGTTTTTTCTTTAAACTTATCTTCACATTCTGGCTCTCCGCACCATGCGGCAAAGAGTAATTTTTTATCTTCCAAAGCTTTTTCTGCCTCTTTTAGAGTTTTTACAGAAACAATACTTTCTTTCAAGAATTTTTCCGCTTTTTCGTACAAATCATGATGTATTTTTTCCAATAAAGCAGGAACTTCATCCTCTAATTGAGAAAGAGGAAAAAATTTCTTTTCACCGCTATCCCGGCGCACTATTACTACTTGTTTCTTTTCTAAATCCCTTGGACCAATTTCCATACGTAACGGAACCCCTTTCAGTTCCCATTCATTATACTTCCAGCCAGGGGTGTAGCCTTCACGATTATCCAAGTGAACGCGCACAGAAATTTTTTCTAGCTTTTTTTTTAATTTCTCTGCTTCTTTCAATACTTTCTGGGCAGTATCTTTATCAAAAACAATCGGAACAATCACTACTTGTTTTTCTGCAACTCTTGGAGGCAGCACTAAACCTTTATCATCTCCATGCATGAGCACCATCACTCCGATTGATCTGGTAGTGATTCCCCATGAATTCTGCCAGACGTGTTCTTGCTCTTGTTTTTCGTTAGCAAAAGTGATGTCAAATGCTTTAGAGAAATGTTGACCGAGATGATGTGATGTTGCTCCTTGGATGGCTTTCCCATGAGACAAAAAAGCTTCTACTGATAAACTAAATTCTGCTCCGGCAAATTTTTCTGCTTCAGATTTTTTGCCTTTAAGTACCGGAACAGCATATAGATCTCGGAAAATTTTTTCATACAAATCAAGAATTTTTTCCGTTTCAGCGATCGCATCTTTTTGTGCGGCAAAAGCAGTATGTCCTTCCTGCCATAAAAATTCTCTACTGCGCAGAAGAGGAACCGGATGCTTAAACTCCCAGCGCACTACATTGCACCATTGGTTTAAGCGTAGAGGCAAATCTGTATGTGATCTTATCCATTTCTTGTAAGAGTCATACATAATTGTTTCAGATGTCGGGCGTACTGCTAATCTTTCTGGAAGTTTGCTATGTCCGCCGGATTCTACCCAAGCTACTTCAGCGGAGAATCCAGCAATATGTTTTTCTTCTTTGTTAAGGAGACTTTCCGGAATAAATAACGGGAAATAGGCATTTTTTACTCCTTCCTGTTTAATGAGCGGATCAAAAAACGCCTGTACTTGCTCCCAGATAAAATATGCTGCTGGTCTGAGAATATAACATCCCGAAACCGGACCATATTCAATAAGTTCTGCTTTTTGTAAAACTTGTGTGTACCATTCACTGGTATCTTCTGATTTTTTTACAGTGATGCCAAGAGTGCTTTTTTCTGATAGCTTTTTTGATTCTTTTTCCATAGGACTCTTTATCATTTTTAGAGAGATTTCTTTAGGGGTTAAAAAGGTTTACTCTTCTTTTAGCTTGTTAGTTACTTTAAAGTAAAAACTAGCAAAAGATTTAAAAATATCCCCCAAATGAATATTTCTAAAAATCTTAACTAAATCCTGGAGGACATAAAAATGACTAGAAAAACAGAAATAGTGGGGACGATTGATGGTGTTGTTACAGAAGAAGTGGGTAGTAGACATAGAGTATTTACTTTCAGAGTAAAAGAACGCAACACTGACCAACAGTACGGGTTTAAACATTCTGGAATTCTTGCCGAAGAGATGGCTATTGGTCATGAAGTTATGGCTACCCTAAATGAAACTGGAAAAGAGATGTATGCCTTAGTAAATAGAAATACTGGAAAAGGATATTTTGTAACTCCTGCAGATTTTTCCTGTTAGGAGAAGCAGTATTAAAAAAAATAAGCAGAAATCTCCAC
>JACPNC010000096.1 GCA_016185685.1 Candidatus Woesearchaeota archaeon
TATTAATACTCCTTCTGCAGAATTAGGATTAAAGTCAAAAACCGTGCACCAATCTTCAGCATTTACGTCGATTGGTCTCAAAGAGAAAGCAAAATCAGTAGGAATGCCTTCCTCTTTAAACTGGGAAAAGAAACCGGCCGGGGTATGGATTTTTACATCTAATGGCCGCGGATCGAAGCCCCATTGTTTCATAAGATCAGAATCCTGAAAGTTAGGATATTTCATGGTCCAGTAAATGCCCATAGTGTCTAAGAGAAGAATGGAAAGATTTTGTTTGACTTCTACAGGAAGGTTCGATAAGCCTTCGGCAATGGCGCCCATCGAGTAAGATTTTCCACTACCTCTCTTGCCCACAATAAATACGACATGCGACCCTGCCACATCGAGATATACTGGATTGCTGAGGGAAGTTACCTGGCCCATCTTCACGTATTGTTTACCGATGAAAACGGTTCCGTTTTTTCCGAATTTTTCTATCTGTTTTTGGCTTCTGCCGATGATGACTTCAAAGACCATCTTTTAGGAGAAGTGAAAGGGGGTAATAAATGTTGCTGATTCTTTTGGCAAATCAACCTGAACTCTTATAGGTATGAAAAAATAGGAAGTTAGGAATATTTTTTCTTTTCAGGTGAATATGCTGGAATGAGAATTTCCCAGAGATTTCTTTGAGATTGCATATGTGAAAAAAGGAGTATGAGTATTAAAAATTAACTAAAAAGTGAGAAAAGAAAAATAAGAAAGAAAAAATTAACATTCTTTTGATTTGGATCAATTCAACTGCGCATCAGTACTTACGCGTACTTTGCCGGTATCTTTTACTTTAGATTCCGTAGCAATTACGTGAGTAACTCCCAAATTTTCTGCGGTCTGCACCAAATCAGTATCGACTGAACCATCTAGAGCCAAGGCATACACGCCGCCATTCAGACTTTTAATGGTGGTGACCAATTCACTCATAGGAACTTTACCAAGCACGTTCAAATTTTGATCAAAGATGCATGCTCCACGAGTACCAAAAAGGTCTTCCAGAGTTTCTTTAAACAGTTTTTTCTCAGCAGCACTCAACATTCCTCCTGTTTGTGAAGGTAATGAAGATGGTGCTAGTGGTCTATTTACAGGTGCCGCAGGACGTGGAGCAAATTTACGCTCTTCCCGCAAAGGCTGTTCTCTGCGCACCTGTGAAGATGCGGCAGGACGGAATTCTTTGTTATTTCCGTTAACGTTGTTAGTATTAAATTCTCTGCCACCATTTGCTACTGGATGATGTTGACGTACATTTTGCATTGGTTCTTTCAATGCGCCATTTTCATCAATGTTCAGATCTAACTTTGCCTGTTCTGCGGTTATTCTGCCACGCAGAGCTTTATGGATTTCTTTTTTGGTAATTTCTTCAACTTCCATTCCACTTGGTGCTTTACAGACGAAATCGACTTCGGCAGTACTTATCATTTCTCTGATAATTAAATCTCCGCCACGATCTCCGTCAACAAAGATAGTGACGCTTTTCTTTCTACTAAGATCTTTGATGGTTTGGGGCACGGAAGTTCCATTTAAAGCAATGGCATTTTTGAAGCCATATTTTAACAGATTCAAGACGTCAGCTCTGCCTTCTACAACAATAATCTCTTCACTTTCATCGATAGATGGGCCTGCTGCCAAGCGGTCGCGGCCGTACGTTGCCACTTCCATCATGCGTACAGATTGAGAAACTTCGTCTGCCAACTCTTGTGAATCGGGCATAGTGCCGTCTGTCATTTCTTTCAGTAACGCTTTTGCTCTGTCAACGACAAATTGGCGTTTGCTTACTCGCACGTCTTCTAATTTTTTAGTTTCAACCTTTGCCACGCAAGGACCGATGCGCTGGATAATTTCTAAAGCGGCGGCAACTAAAGCGGTTTCTGTTTTATCTAAAGAACTCGGAATAATAATCTCTCCTTGTGTTTTGCCTGAACTGGTATTAACATTAACTTCAATTCTGCCAATCCTTCCTGAACGCTGCAATTCACGTAATTCTAGTTCACTTCCTAAAAGTCCTTCTGTCTGGCCAAAGACTGCGCCAATAACGTCCGGACGATCGACAACACCATCAATGACAATGCTGGACTGAATGATGTATTTTGCTGCTACTGGACTAATTTTTCCCATGGTAATCTTCCTCCGATTATCCTAGAAAGAGAGTTTACTCGCTTTAATTAGTATCTTGCAGGTATCTAAAGTACGAACAGGATACGTGTTCCCAGTCATTGTTCCTCGAAACGTGAGGAGTAAAGGATGAAAGTGATGAACTCCTTCTTAGGTTGTTTTTTTATGATTTTTTTATTATTTTTGGTAAGTATGAAGCCCGACATTAACCCCCGTGATTCACTGCTTGGGTTTTCCGTCAGCTCCTACAGGTAACTCTTGATCGGGCCTATTTTCCTCAAAAACCGTTTTATTTATAAAACATATGGTCTTGAATTCTTTATGACTGTGAATTCAGCTTTCACATGATTTTTTCTTGATTGTTTTTTGTTTTCTTTTTTTAATGTAAAAAAACCTCAGCGAATTTCTGCCGAAGCAAAAACCCGCCGAGGCCCGCAAAGGCTTTTTGGCCTTTGGGGCATCCGGTTTTACCCAGATGAAAAGAGGTGTTTGAGGTGTTTACTACTCATAAATGGCGTTCCTATATAAATCTTTTGTTTGTTTTGTTACTTTTAAGTGGTTTGATTATGGCAGTAACATTTAAATACTCCTTGTTATTTTATTATCACATATGTTACTAAAAGATAACAGAAGTAGAATCTTGCGCATTTTTTTTGATGACCCCCTACCTGCCGGTATCGGTTTCCAGCTTAGGGAAATAAGCCGGAAAGTGCAGGTAGCTCCTCCCTCAGTTAAAAAATATCTTAAAGAACTTGAGATGGAAGGGCTTATTTTCAAAAAGAAGCATCGTATTCAAGGTTATCCCGTATATTATGCGAACAGAGATAATGATATTTTTAAATTTACAAAAAAAATTGACCTCTTAGCGAGAATAAAAGCATCTGGTCTTTTGGATCATTTATGGGATCAATGCCTGCCAGAAGTAATTATTCTCTTCGGTTCTGCTTCTCGGGGAGAAGATTTGAAAGAGAGCGATATTGACATTTTTATCCAATCATCAGAGGTAAAACTTCATTTAGAAAAATATGAAAAGGATTTGCAACGAAAAATTAATGTTTTTTTTAGTAAAGAGTTTTATCAATTAAGCAAAGAGTTAAAAAATAACCTTCTTAATGGAGTAATCTTAAAAGGATATCTTAAGGTTTTTTGACATGGAAGAACTTATTAGAATAACTCCGGACAAGGAAAAAGCAAAATCCATTTTGAAAATGGTAGAAACCACTCTAGAGATGATTCAGGAAACCAATCAGTCAAAGTTTCCTTCTCATGTAACTAAAGAATATTACGATGTGGTGAGAGAACTTGTCAGTGTGCTTCTGTTGTTAGATGGATATAAAACTCTTGGCGAAGGCGCCCACAAGAGGATGATCGAATATCTTGAAAAAAATTATAAAGAATTTGATAGTACTGAAATTATCTTTCTTGATGATTTAAGAGTTATAAGAAATAAAATTACCTACGACGGATTTTTTGTAAAAGAAGAGTATATTGAGAGAAGAAAAGAACGACTGTTGAATATTGTGAAAAAATTAAACGCAATTATCAATAAAAAGATGTAATTACCATGGTCACCCGTACGTATCAAGAGCGTTTTAGGACACTACAAGGCGTCTTTGATGCATTTACGCAGAGAAATCTCTTTGAACTAGAAAGCAGAAGAGTTTATGATGAATTAGTGATGCCTATTAAGGTAGGAAAAGAGAGCAATGTCTTTATTGCCAAACGAATGGGTAGTAAAAGAACAGAAAACAAAGAAACAGAAAATCAATGGAGAGAAGGTAAATTAACAGAAGGTAAAGTAAAAGAAAACAAAGAAAAAGACAGTAAAAAAAATGCAAGTAAAGAAAATGAAAGTAGAGAAAAAGAAAAATATGTTATCGTAAAAATTTATCGTATTCAGAACTGCGATTTTAAACGTATGTTTCACTATATTATACAAGATCCGAGATACGATGAACTACGGCAGCATCGCCGGGAAATTATCTTTTCCTGGGTGCAAAGAGAGTATAAAAATTTGCTTAAAGCAGCTAAAGCTGGTGTGAATGTGCCGAAACCATTGGGATGGCGAGCGCATATTTTAGTGGAAGAACTTATTGGTGATGCCAAAGAAGGGAGCGCAGCGATTCCTTTGAAGGATGCTTTGCCTTCAAACCCTAAGAAGTTTTTTTCTTTAGTTGTTGAGGAGATGAAGAAGCTTCATCGTGCCGGGCTAATTCATGGCGATCTTTCATCGTTTAACATTTTAAATTATAAAGAAAAACCTTATTTTATTGATTTTTCACAAGCTACATTAGCCACTACGCCGAATGCCAGGGAATTATTGGAAAGAGATGTGAAGAATGTACTGCAGTTTTTTAAGAAATTGGGAGTGTCTGTTGATGCAAACGAAATTGTTAAAGAGATTATGGATGAAAGCAAATGAATATGGGTGGAATGTCAATGAGAGCCAATGGAGATTAGCATCATAAATGCTCTCAAGCAAATATTCTCAAAAATAAACTAAACTCTTAAAAAGAACTGACTAAAAAGGAGTATCATGGTTATCTCTCAAAAACCCGCCGATGAACAGGAAGAGCAAGCTGATGAAATAGAAGATACTGCTGATGAAGCGGTCCAAAATACTTCTGAAGATACTTTTTCCTACGAATTGAAAATCCCTGAAGAACGTATTGCAGTACTTATTGGTGCAGAAGGTAAAGTAAAGAAAGAAATTGAAGAACAAACCAAATGTAAAGTGGATATCACCAAAGATGGTGATGTAACCATCACGGGAGACGATGGATTAATGCTCTTTATCACTAAAGAGATCGTGCGTGCAGTAGGTAGGGGATTTAATCCAAAAATCGCACTTCAATTGCTTAAAACAGACTATGCTCTGGAAATTATTGATCTTCGTGATTATGCCGGAAAAAATAAAAATACTTTGGAACGATTAAAAGCACGGGTAATCGGCACGGGAGGAAAAGCGCGGGAAGAGATTGAACGGCTTACGGATACTCATGTTTCGGTGTATGGCAAGACTGTGGGTATCATTGGCGAGACAGAGCACGTTACCTATGCGCGGCAAGCACTGGAGATGCTGGTAGAAGGAGCAATGCACAAGACAGCATATCATTTCTTAGAACGTAAAAAGAAAGAGATGGTATTTGGGTAGGAAAAGTGGAGTTTGAAAATGCTTAAAGCAATTATTTTTGATGTGAATGGTATTTTTATTGAGAGTGAGAAACTCAGTTATAGGTTACAGAAAGATTATGGTGTCTCTTCTCAAGAAGTTCTCTCTACTCTAAAAGAAATAATGCCGAAAGTGCGTCAGCTAAATGCCCCTTCCTGTGCTACGCTTTTTGAACCTCATCTTAAAAAATGGAAGACTGGGTTAACAGGAAAAGAATTTCTTGACTATTGGTTCTCTGGTGAGCATCTTGTTTCTGAAATGGTAAAATATGGGGAAAAGTTGAGAGATGAAGGATTGAAAGTATTTTTACTTTCCAATAATTTTAAAGAAAGAACTGATTATTATCTTCTAAAATTTCCAGAACTATTTGCAATGACGGATAAGGCATATTTTTCTCATGAGACTGGCTTTACTAAACCGGATAAACAGGCATATCTTCACATTTTATCGGAATGGAATTTAAACCCACAAGAAGTTGCCTACTTTGATGATAGCAAGGAAAATGTTCAGGCGGCAGAAGAATTAGGAATTCATGCAGAGAAATGGGAAGGAATTGCACCTGCAAAAAAGAGTATTGAAAAGTTGTTAAGGTAATTTTCTGTTTTTTTGCACCAAAAAGTATTTATATAATACTTGTTTTACATGTAAAACCATGGGCATACAAATAACTGTACGTGAAGTCAACCAGCAAGTTTTTCGTGAATTTAAAGCTGACGCGGTAAAAAATGGACTTACTTTAGGTTCTGCTCTTACTCTTGCGATGGAAAAATTTAGAGGGGAGCTGACTAAAAAAAAGTATCTGTTTACTTCTCTTGTAATACCCACCCCTTGGGGAAAAGATATGAGAAGAGTGAGCGAAAAGGTTGACGAAATTCTCTATGGGTGATTGAATGATTTTCATTGATGCAAATATATTTCTCGCATATGATAACAAAGATGATGTGCAACATAAAAAAGCAATAGCAATATGGAAAGAGATAGAGGAAGGAATGTTTGGCAGACCTATCACTTCTGATTACATACTGAATGAAGTTGTCGGTGTTACTTTCAGGAAGAAAGGAAAACAGAAAGCGCTTGTTCTCGGAGAAGGCATTTTCAAAAGCATGGTGATTGTTAACATTGATGAACATCTTCTCAGCGAAGCGTGGAAGTTTTTTTCTGCGACAGAACTTTCACTAAATCTTGTTGACTGTACAAATGTTGTCGTTACAAAAACTGTCGGTGCGGAGCATATTGCAACATTTGATAAAGAATTTCAAAAGCTCAAAACTCTAAATATTGCTGATGGAAATAGTGCTGCAAAAAACTGAAAATTAAATTCCGTCTACCACTTTTTTTGCTTTTTAAAACCCTTTCACCAACTTTCCGCTTTTTCTTGCGCGAGATACTGCGAACTGATAAAAGAAAGAACCAAGAACCAGATATACGAGGGAAATAATCCATGCCTTTCCAAGTGAAAATGCTTCTCCCACAGAAAGAGAACGTACTGCGGAAAAGAGTTCTGTTAATGGCATGGCTGAGGCAAAGTTTTGCACTGCCGTGGGAAGGAGTTCTACAGGAAAAAGAGGAAAAGAAAGCATGATGAATAAATGAAACAATGACCAGGAAAGGAATCCAAATTCACGTCCTGCTAAAAAAAGGAGTCCGGCAATGATGATTGCCCAAGTTATTCCGATACAAGCAGTTAGAAATAAAAGATGCAGTGTTTGCAGAGGAAAAATAAGCATAAAATTTAACTTAAAAAAGAACAAAGCAAGAGATAAGATGATGAGCAGCACTGGAAGGGAGATGAGCAAAGAAAATATGCAGCGCGCAAGTACATATTCCCACGCGGTAACTCCTGCTGCAAAAAGACTTCTTCCACTATGGCTCCAGAGGTCTTCACTCATCTGTGTATTTGCAGTTGATTGCACGATGTATACATACGACCAGAATATATTGATAATGACAATGACTTTGCCTAATTCTGTGCCCATTTCTTTACTCCACATGCTAAACAATCCCCAAATAAAAATAGTAGTGATGGGAAAATAAAATGCTTCCAACCATTTCCATTTGCCGTTTTTAAATGATTGATAGTCCCGTTTTACTAATGCCCAAGTGCGTTGTAAGTTCATTGTAAGTATTTTTTTTGTTTCTATTTTTTAGTTTTTAACTTTATCTTTTCTTCCCATTAGTGTCATAAATTTTTGCAGGCTTCCATATTTTTTTTTAATCTGTGCAAGTGAAAGCATCTGTACTAACTTACCTGATTTCATAAAGCCGACGGTTTTTGCTACTTTCTCTACCTCTTGTACATTATGGCTAGTGAAAATTACAGTTGTTTTCTTTTTTTTGTTTAATTCTACCAAAAATCTTCTTAATTTTTCCGCAGTATGGAAATCTAAATTGTGGGTTGGCTCGTCAAGAATTAACAGTTCGGGGTCATTAATCA
>JACPNC010000093.1 GCA_016185685.1 Candidatus Woesearchaeota archaeon
AAAGAGCAAAAAAATTCCTCCGCCCATTAACAAAACTGGAGCGGATTTTTCAATAGCTTCAACCACCATAGGATCTGAACTGAATGTAGCAGTGAGAGAACCGATAAATCCCAATGACGGGGCAGTAAACCAGACAATAAGCCAAGGTAATAATCCACGAACAATAAAAACTGCAAACAATATTCCCCAGACCAGAAACCAGCGCCGTGCTTTTGCTGACATAGTTCTGAGCACTTCGGCGTTGATGACTGCATTGTCTACACTGCTGACTGTTTCAAATAGCGAGAGACCTACAACAATAAGAATCATGGAAAAGATGTCGAGAGCCATGAGTGGTTGAAAATTAGATTTTATTTAAAAATCTACCCAAGAAAAAACTTTCCCATAATTTTGCTAATCTCCTGCTGCCTGTCTTTTTCCGTGTGAATCATCACAAAAACCTTGCTCTTGCCAAAAATAATCTCTACAAAATACTTTTTATTCTCATAGGCAAAGCGTCGGTCAATGTACGCTTTCACCGACTCTTCCTGTTCATAGAGATGGTCGCCGTACGTTTTATCCAACGGCCTGCCAAAGGCTTCACTTCCAAGCTCTGCAAAACCCAGTTCGCCTAAAAACTGGCGGATGATTTTCAGAACCTTCTGCTGTTTAGGAAAAGTGTAATGATTATGGTGCTCTGATTTTCCCATACTTAGGAGTTTTATTTTTTGCATCAGGGGATTAATATTCTTATTCTTTTAAAATCTTCTTAGCAAATCCTAAATCTCCTCTTTTCTCACTTCTCTATACTTTCCTTTTGACAAATCTCCCAACATTAATTTTCCTATCCGAAAACGATGCAGTTTCACTACAAGATAACCTAACGTTTGCATCATTCTTCTTATCTGCCGCTTCTTGCCTTCGTGAAGAGTTAAAGTAAAAATTGTTTTCTGCGTAGTTCTTTCTTTTATCTGTATCTCCGCAGAAAGTGTTTTGTACGTTCCTTCTTCCAGCTGAATAATCATTCCTTTTTTTATTTTCTTAACGGCTTCATCACTCAATCTCCCAGAAATTTCAACCAAATATTCTTTCTCCACTTTTTTATATGGATCAAGCAGTCTTTTTGCAAGTGAGCCATCGTTAGTGATAATTAACAATCCGCTGGTGTTGTAATCCAACTGTCCAACGGGAAACAGAGAATTCATCAACCGAGTATCTTCATGCAAAAGTTCCATCACATTCTTTCTGCCATGCACTTTTATTTTTGTGGTGAGATAACCAATTGGTTTGTGGAGCATGAAGATTTTTTTAGCAACGGGTGGTTCAGATTCAGAAAGAAGAATTTTTCCATCAATAGCAATTTTTTCTTTCTTGGGATTGATTTGATAATCAAGACGGAAAATTATTTTTTCATCTACAGATATTTTTCCTTCCCTTACAAGCATTTCTGCATCTTTTCGTAAAGAGATTATTCCTGCTTTTCGCAAGAGCTGGTAGATGGTGGATTTGTGAACCATGTATCAAGAAAGAAGAAGGAGTTTAAATGATTTAGTCCTGCAGTTTATCAGAAAGTTCTTCCCTTGCTCTTTTTTCTTCACTTTCTGCAGCTTCAATTTCTTCTTTAATATTTTTTGGACTATAAAGTCTTTCCCCAATTCTGTCTCCTGCGTACATACCATAACCGTGCCTATAAGCATGGATCTTAATTGTCCCAGCGTTCCAGGTTTTCCAAAGTTTTTGAGAGGATTCATTATTTTAGTAGAAATGAATGGCTATTTAAAAGATTCACTGTTTATTTTTTGTAATTTAGTTATTCACTTTCTCCCCCGTAATACTCCTCAACATATACCCCGTAACTTTGACAGAAATCTTCTCCTTCAGCGTTAATCGTCCTTTGATGCCAATCACCAAGGGATATGTACCATACTGCCGGCAGAACGTAGTTTTACCATCGTACATCTCCGTCCAGACATCTTTAATTATTGTTCCTTTTGGCAAAAGCCGTTCCAGCATAGGATGATCTATCTTCTGTCTGATCTCATTGCGCCATTTCCAGTATAGGTGGCTGTTCTTACGGAGGTATTTATTTCCTCCGTGCTTTTCTAAAAAAGTGTTGGGAAGTACTGCAGCTTGACGAATATTAATCCTTCTGAGCAGCAGATTCTCTGCAAGAATTTGCTGGAGTGCTTCCATATTTTTCTTGTGTGTTTCTTTTGTCTCCTTAAGCAGGCCAAAAATAATGTTAATCCCCGGAAGAAATTTCTGCAAACCATTCTCTCCGCGCTCAGCACCGTATTTGTTAATTATTTTTATTGCTTTCAGCGCGGTCTGCGGAGCAGTATTGAGCAAATTAGCTTTAACCACTTCAATATCGAAAGATTCCACTCCAAAAGCAGCAATATTTCCAGGAGTACAGTATTTTACAATTGCTTGTGTAATTTCTTCCCCCCCTTTTGCAACCACGGAATTGGGATTGACATTATCAATCTGCAGCATTTCTATCTCAGGACAGCTGTCGTGGATTTCTTTAAGCATTTCAATAGGCCGATCACTCGAATAAAAATCCGCCTGCTTACCAAGGCGAAAATATCTTGCTCCCGCACGGTAATATGCTTTCACTTCTTCAACAATAGATTCTTTTCTACGATTGACAAATTTATTTTTTATTGGTTCAGTGCAGAAGCTGCATCTGCCGATATTACACCCACGACTGGTTTCTATCTCAATAACTCTTCGGTCTGGAATTTCTTTGATAAGAGGGATACCTTCAAGAACAAATTCTTCTAATTCTTCAAAAGAAAAATCAATTTTCAACACTTCTTCAAACATGCTGAGATCTTCCTGTTCAGAAAATTTCCCCCCTTCTAACTGTGTGCCGAAAACTGCTGGACCGGCAAGAATTTTTTTACAGGAAATACCGCTTAGAAGAGGAATCACTTCATGCAATGTTCCTGGAAGAGCAGTGAGATATTTTCCTGGCACGTGCACGCCAAGAATAACCAGAAGAACTTCTGTTTTTTGCAAAACCTCCTCTGCTTTGTTTTTGGTGAGATTATATACAAGAATATTGGTTTTTTCTTTTTCTGTTGGTTCTCTAACTTTTCCACCGTATTTTTTCCACAAACGAAGATCATCAATAGTAAGGTAAGTAACTTGATGCCCTTCTTTCCTTAATTTGCCGTACCAGTATCTCGGATAGGTTCCTAAGTAAGGAGGCACACCTAAGCCGGAAGCTTCATCGGTGTAGCAGTCTAAAAGAGTGTAGCGCATTATATACTCAAGAATAGAAGTGATTTAAAAAAGGTTCTAATAAAATTCTCACTCCAAATATTTAAAAATAGGGCTTTATTCTCACCCACTCAAGGCCCCGTAGCATAGTCTGGTGCTTGCCAGCCACAAATTTTTTGTTAGGTTTGGTTTGCTGGACAATGGTGCGCACGACTGATAAGATTCGCCTGCGTCGGCGAATTATTGAAATCGTGAGGTCCCGTGTTCGAAATTAAATCTAAATCCTGGTTTTGATTTAAAACGAAAGTCACGGCGGGGCCATTTTTTTACGATAGGTTTACAATGAAAGCTATTACAGTTATTCCTGGAGAAAAATACAGTGCTGATCTCAGAGATGTTCCTATTCCAAGTATCAATGAAAATGAAGTTCTCATTCGCAGTACGCAAGTGGGGATATGTGGAACGGATAGAGAAATACATGAAGGATTGTATGGAACAGCGCCAAAAAATGAGCAGTATCTTATCTTAGGACATGAATCTTCCGGCGTTGTTGCGAAAGTTGGTAAAAACGTTTCTGGAATTTCTATTGGTCAGCGAGTAGTAAGATTAGTTCGCAGACCTTGTTCTGGATGTGAAAATTGCAACACAGGAATGAATGATATGTGTTCTACAGGAAATTTTATTGAATCAGGAATTAAAGAACTTCACGGTAGTATGGCAGAATATTTTAAAGACCAGTCAGAGTATCTCATCTCAATTCCACATGAACTCTGCGAAGTAAGTGTCCTCCTAGAACCGCTCAGTGTAGTTGAGAAAGCATACCGTCAGGCGAAAGAAATACAACAGCGTCTTTCTTGGAAACCAAAAAAAGCACTCATTATGGGAGCAGGACCTATTGGAATCCTTCAAGCCATGCTACTTCGTGACTCGGGTTTAGACGTTTCTGTGGTTGCTCGCAGTTTGCCTGGAAATAGAAAATCAAAAATTATTGAAAAAATAGGGGCACAGTACCTGAGTACGTCTCTTTACTCATTAGATGCTATTTTAAAATCAGTCGGGAAGGTAGATTTTGTTGTTGAAGCGTCAGGAGACTCTCAATTAGCTTTTGATGCCATGAGTGCAATTGGTAACAATGGAGTGGTCTGCCTTACGAGCATTACAGGTGGTGAAAAAGAAATCACCATTCCTGCCGATAAAATTAATTTAGATTATGTTCTTGGAAATAAAGTTGCTTTCGGAACAGTAAATGCTAATCAAAGAGATTACGTACAGGGAGTGAGAAGTCTTGAACGGTTTATGAACCAGTGGCCGGAAGTTCTTCCAGATATGATTACCAGGCGTTTTCCTTTAGTACAATTTGAACAAGCATTTCAGTTAATGAGCGATGATATTAAAGTAATATTAAAACCGTTTTAATTTTTATTCTTTCTCTTCTTATTATTTTTTATACATTCTCTTCTCTATCTTCTCTTCTCTTCTCTTCTCTATCTTCTCTTCTCTATCTTTTCTTCTCTACATTATGTTCTCCACTTTCCTTTCTCTATTCTTTTCTGTCTAAATCTTTAAATAGCCCTCATCGTGCAAACTATTTTATCATTTTAAAATAGGGAATTAATAAAATAAAAGGATAAAGTGAAAAGCAGGGAATAAAATAGGGATATAAAGAAAAGAAAAAAAAATTAAAAAAAACTAACTAAATAAAAAAATAAATTTTACAATTGGGGGTGTGTTAAGATGAAAACAAACGTGATGACAATGAGTTTAGGAATGTTAGTACTTTTTTCGTTAGTATTTGCTGGGTGTGTTGATTATAAAACACAAGATCTTCCTACAGAAGAACAACAAGCAATGGATTTAGTAAATGAAATTGCTCAAGTGGAACAGGAACTTGCAGCATCAGGGGAAACAGGAAATACTGTTGAAAATGATGGAAATGAAGTCGTTGCAGAATCAGATGGGAATTCTATCACAGGAGCGGCTGTAGCTGAAGCTACTGGTTTAGGTTCAGAGCAAGATGCACCAGAAAATACTGAAAGCGGAGAAGTAGAAGAAGCCCTTGCGGAACAACCCCTAGAAGTTATTGAAGAAGTGGTCCTTCCTGAACTTACAGAACAACCTGAAGAAGTGGAAGTTGCAGAGGAAGATAATGTTGCTGAAGAAGTTGAAGAAGCAGCAGGGGAAGAAGAATCAGTAATTACGATCAAAGAAAACGAACTAGTTAAACTTCGAGCAACAGTTACCGATCCAGATAATGATCAAGTAACCTATTCATTTAGCAAACCATTAGATGGTAATGGACAATGGAAAACGAGTTACGGCGATGCAGGAGAATATTCAATCTCTTTGACCGCTACTGACGGAAAATTAACTTCAGAAAAGAAAGTAAAATTGGTCGTAGAGCGCGTGAATGTTGCACCAGTTATTTCAGCATTAAAAAATCTTGTCGTGAAAGAGGGCGAGCAAGTGAAGTTTACACCTGAAGTGAAAGATCCAAATAACGATAAAGTCACCGTCGCTGTTTCCGAACCTTTGGAAAACGGAGTATTTAACGCAGATCATTTCAGTGCAGGAACGTACGTAGTCACGATTACTGCAACCGACGGCGAATTAACCACCGAAGAAACATTTACTTTAACTGTACAAGATGTTAATCAGCTACCTCAACTCGCAGGACTTGCAGAAACAATTACGGTAAAAGAAGGAAAAGTAGTTACTCTTAAACCAGAAGTTACAGATGCAGATGAAGATGAAGTTACTTTAACCATCACTGATCCGGTAGGAAATGGTGGAGTGTGGGAAACCAAATACACCGATCATGGCGAGTATTTCATTACCGTATCTGCAAATGATGGAAAAGACATAGTGAGCAAACGCATCAAAGTGATAGTAGAAGACGTGAATATGCCTCCGCAGATTGTTGATGTAGTGCTGGTCAATCGATAGTAAAAAACTATTGAATTGCAGTGAAAAAATAAACAGCAATACTTCATTACAATAACACATTTTTCTTCTTTTTTTATATATTGTTAAAAACGAATTTCAACCTCAAAAAATAAGAGGAAAAAATGTTTGTACGGTTCGTATGACTCCACAAAAAAAAGTATTGTTTGCACTAATTATTTTAGGATTACTTCTTCCTGCAGTTCTTGCTCTTAAAACTTTACGAGCACAGGAAACAGAAATAGTGCAATTGCAACCGCAAGCAACTGATCCAGATCAAGACGTTATCATTTACTCCTACACCCCCCCATTTGATGAAGTTGGAGAATGGCAGACGGGTTATGATGATGCGGGGGAATATGAAGTAGTCATTACCGCATCCGATGGAGTGCAAGAAAGTAAAGAGAAAATAAAAGTAGTCATAGAAAACAAGAATCAGCCACCCCGATTGTCAGAGGAAAAAATAAGTATAAAAGAAATGCAAAAAGCAGATATAAAAAAACTAGTCAATGATCCCGATGGTGACGACCTTGAATTTAATTTTTCCAGTCCGTTTAATGAGAATGGAATTTGGATAACGGGATATAATGATGAAGGAACATATAAAATCAGCTTTACGGTGTCTGATAAAGAATTTACTGAAGAGTTTACTGTAGAAGTGGAAGTCTTACACACTAATCAACCACCCGCCATAAGACGTTCTTTTTCTGAAGAAAAAATTACTGTACTAAAAGAAGATGATATATTGCATTATTTTGCAGATGTTGAAGACGCAGATGATGACAGTTTCCAATATAGATGGACACTTAACGAAAATGTACTCTCTGAAGAAAGCAAAGGAGAAAAACATTTTTCATTTGATGAAGCAGGAAGACATGTCCTTCAACTGAACGTAAGCGACGGACAAAAAGAAACTGTCCGGCAATGGATTCTTGAAATAAAAAATGTAAATCGTAAACCTACATTGGAACTGCTTCCCATGACTGTTTATGAAGGAGAAACGGTTATTCTTGAAATCCCTGAAACTGATGCAGATGGACAAAAATTACAATACGAATTTCCAAAACTATTTACTGCAGATGGAACGTGGAATACTACTCATGATGATGCTGGGAAGTACAATTTTACAATAATGGGTTCGGATGGAGAATTACAAGGGGAGGGCACATTAACAGTCACTGTTTTAGATGTTGATCGTGCTCCAATATTAAACTTCCCCAGCAACATATGGTTAAAAGAAGGTGAAGAAAGAACATGGAAATTAGAAGCATTCGATCCGGATGGAGATATTTTAAATTTCCGTTTTAATGGTTTACCTGAAAATACAATATTTAATTCTGAAAATACAACACTTAGATGGACGCCAGGATATGATTCCGTACGTAGTTCAGGGACTCTAAGAAGCAATTTATTGAATGCGCTTGGTTTAGAACATCGTTTTCTTGGACCAAAAAAAATACCTTTTACCATAGTAGCTTGTGGAAAAGAGTTATGCAGTACCTCTCAAGTAACATGGAATGTTGAAAATACCAATCGCGCTCCAATTTTTAATGGACTTGGTGAACAGCAGCAGACGAATATCACTAGAAGTGCCACCGCTACTGAACTTGCTCACTTAGAATTTTCTGCAGTAGATCCAGATGGAGATAAAGTATATTATTCTTTTACCCCGCCATTTCATAAACAGAAAGGAACTTGGAAAACAACATATACTGATGTTGGCACACAAATGGTGGATGTTATTGCAAGTGATGGAACTCAAGAAACTACTCTTCCAGTAAATTTTACTGTCCTTAAAAATAACCGCTTTCCAAAATTAAAGTTAAGTGAAAATAAAGTGAATGTTGATGAATTGCAAGAATTTACCTTGCATCTATCAGCAACTGATGCAGATAATGACCCCCTTGCTCTTGGACTTGAAAATCTTCCCCCAGGAGCTTCTTTTAAAGAGGGCATATTTGTTTGGAAGCCTGATATCAGGACAGTACTACCAGAAGAAAAAAAAAGCAAAAATTCCAAAAAAGAAATTATCTGGTTGAGATTTACAGTTTCAGATGGAGAAGCAAAAGTTACAGCCCCAGTAAAAGTAACGATACAAAATGTAAATCAAAAACCAGAAATACGTGACTACCTTCCTGTGAGTGAAAAAGAAGCAGTCGTGGGAGAACCTGTTCTATTTCATGTGGTGGCAAAAGATACAGATAATGATGAATTTAAGTACCGCTGGGATTTTGGCTGGGGAGAAAGAAGTGTACAGGGCACGGATACTATTGAAAGAGTTTTTACTTCTCCAGGTAAAAAGAAAGTAAAAGTAACTGTAACTGATGGCAAAGAAGAAGCAGTGAAAGAATTTTATATTCTGGTGAAAGAGCAAGAAGTAAAAACCTCCTTACAGTGAAATTA
>JACPNC010000094.1 GCA_016185685.1 Candidatus Woesearchaeota archaeon
CTGCCTTTTTGGTTTTCACATCAATTGCTCTTATGAAATTCTTACCGAAATCAGTATGCAATTTGAATGCAAAATCTAATGCAGTTGATTTTGGCGGCATTAAGAAACAATCCGGCAATGGTCTGCCTTCTTTGTCCTCTAATTTATTTGCCCCGCCGGGATAAATGGCAATATAACTTAATTTTTCTAATACTGCTTTTTCTAAAACTTCCTGCACTCCCGTGGCTCCAAACTTTTCTAGAATATTGCTTTGAATAAACTGCAATCCTTTTCTCTGTGCATCATTCAATGAACTTTCCGGCGGAATTTGAAAAATTTTATCACCAGGAACATACTGGATTTTTCCATTTTTTGCTGCTTCTTTTAATGCTAATTCGGATTCTGCGGAGCAGCGTACGAACGTTTCGTTGGGAAATTCTTTTTGCAAACGTTCAAAATTTTTCTCTGATCCTTGGACGTCAATTTTATTACACGCAATAATCATGGGTTTTGTTGCTTTGCGTAACCTCATCGCCAGAGTAAGCAGCTGTTCTTCTGTCCATTGCTGTGGTTTTTCTTTGTCAAACCCGAGGACTTCAATAGATTCCTGTACTAGCGCTTCAGTTACTTTTAATCCAGAAAGTTGTTTGGCTAGAGCAACATGGATCTGTTGTTTTTCCTGCACTACGGTCCGAGCAAATTTTTCCCAACCTTTTTTAAGAATTCCTAAATACCACTGATCTAATTCTATCTCTAAAAATTTTACATCCTCGGCGGGATCATAACTTCCAGCAGGAACAATTTCCCCTTTTTCATTGGTTGCCCCAGCAATATCTATCACATGGATTAATACATCTGCCTGTCGTAAATCATCCAGAAATTGATTACCCATCCCTTTGCCTTCATGCGCTCCGGGAACTAACCCCGCTACGTCAATCATATCTATGGGAATGAACCTTTTTCCTTTGATGCACGAACCCATGCGGGGAATGCATTGTTTGTTGAATTCTTTATCTACGCAATCAATACGTACAAATCCCACCCCAGTGTTGGGTTTGATGGTAGTAAACGGATAGGGAGCGATGGCTGCATCTGCTAAAGTAGCTGCTTTAAAAAAAGTACTTTTCCCTACACTGGGTTTTCCTACTACGCCTACCAACATAAATTCTAAAAAGAAAGGAGTTATTTATAAATTATTACACGAAGAAGTAATTGTTTAGCTTTTTGAAGTGCTGCCATCCTCCAGTCGAGCTTCTTCGATATGTACATCGAGCTGACAAGGGGGTTGTCCAATCCGGGGAACGTCAGCCATCAAAAATTACAGCGAAAGCGAGAAGATGGCAGCACTTCTTTAGGCGTAGGGCGGCGACATGAGCGAGCCATAGCATCGTCTGGCGAGCTCTGGCAAGTCCCTACCTTTCAGCTCGTGCAACCATTTATATTTTTTCGTTAAATTTTCTTTTATGAATTAATCTAATGGTTGCACCTACTCAAAACGACTCCGCGTTTTGGTCGCGACTAGCGTCGCATACCAATACAGAAAACCATTGTTCTCGCTTCAAATCATGGTCCAGTCCGCCCTACGCTTCGTAAAGCTAAACAATTACAGTAAAAAAACAAAATAGCGTTTTGCAAATAGAGAAAAGAATAAAGAAGAAGTTTTAAATGCAAGCGCGTTTTACAAGAAAATAAATGGTGAAAGAAAAAGAGGATGAGAAAAAAGAGGGTAGTAGTGATGTTCTTGAACTTCGATTAAAGAATATTTGGAAAGAAAAAAAGTATGGAATTCTTGACACAGTCCAAAAAGCGACGCCAAAAAAACAAGGAGATAAAAAAAATGGGGTGGATGTGTTAGAACTGGCAGACAGTATAAACTTATCACCACAAGAAACACAGCAGCTTCTTAGAGTAGCCATACAAGAGTTAAATGCAAATATTTATGTTACGGATAACCGTGTGTATGCTCATCGCACACCCAGTATTACTCGAGGAACACATGATGATCTTTTTCCATTAAAAGAGATTGCAGTTACAGGGATATCTGGAACAATGAATGGGCTTAGGTTTGGAGTAGTTTCAGATACGCATTTTGGTTCTCCGAGGACAAACGTACCCGTGTTGCGCGCGGCATATAAGTATTTTGAAGAGCAAGGAATTACTGATGTGATACACGCAGGAAATATTCTCGCAGGGAATGCTTCCAGACAATATCCACATGATCGAGTTACCGTTGCTTTAGATGGGCAGTTGGAATTATTACAGAAAAATTATCCTAACCATCCAAAGATAACCACGCATTACATTCTTGGCCAAAAAGACCGCGATTTTGTTAATACAAAAACAGACCTTATTTGGGAAATAGAAGAACGCATGCCAGAGAATTTTAAATATATTGGGATGCTCCGCGCGGATATCATCTTTCACCCCGAAAATAAAAAACCATTCATGGTGAGAGTTTCAAATGAAAAACAAAAATATACGTTCGGGGTTTCGTATCAACCTCAAAAAAGAGTGGATAGTATTGCCGGCGGTGAAAAACCAAACGTCTGGCTTTCTGGAGGAAGTGAACAGGTATGGGAATCACGATATCGCGAGGTAGAAATACTTAAACTTCCTGGACTGCAGAACCAAACCACGGAAATGCTTGACCGGGGATTTCAGGCAAATGTAGGATTCTGCGTGGTGAGCGTTGTACCTCTTGAAAAGGGAGTAGAAGTGTATGCAAAAAAAATGATTAATTTGAGTGCCGGACCAAGCGTACAAGAGAGGGGAGGACCAATAGGCCCATGAAAATTGATGAAAAAGAATTAGATGGACTGTTAAAGAAAGCTGAGAGAGATCCAAAAAAAATAAAAGCAGAGGTTTTGCAGCTTCTTGAGAAAAATGTAGGAAAAAAGCCCCTTGATCTTTTAGAATTGTGCAATCTCAGCGGCTTATCTCCGCGAAATGCCACTTCCCTCTACCAATTGATTGTTGACCAACTACCTGAAGAGCAGCAAAAAAAAGCGCAATTGATTACTGGAACACTTGAACCCCTAGCTCTTGGAGAAAGAGAATTTGAAAAAATAAAAAATGGTTACAAACTTACCATTGATCCAAAATATACTTTTAGAGTGGTCCTTGTAAGCGACACGCATCTTGGTTCAACATATGATAATATTGAAGGGTTGGAAGAGATGTATGATCGCGCAATCTCTATCGGCGCAAAAACAGTCCTTCATTCAGGTGATTTAGTACATGGGGCATTTAAACACGACTTATTTCTGAACTTACGTCCGGGATGCAATAGCTTTAATGGACAACGAGATTATGTAGTAGATCATTGGCCGCAAAGAGACGGCGTGGCAACATTTCTCATTGCTGGAAACCACGATCAATTTTTTCGACAACAGAATGATGCAGACATTTGCAGTGAAATTGCCCTCCGACGACCAGATATAGTATACTTAAAAGATCAAGCACTGAATGAAGTTAGAAGAGAAGGAAAAGAGAAAGGTTTGAGCAAAGAAGCGTTACAGAAAATTTTAGAAGTTAAAAAAATAGATAGTGGACGAAGCGGAGCGCTTCGACTTGGACCCTCACATCTTTCTCCAGAAAAAAGAAATACCATCCATATGATGGTTCACCCGGGAGATGGTTCGGCAAGAACGCTCTCTTACAAACCACAGCAAATTCTAGCAAATATTGAAACCTTGCTCTATTCCTTCGAAAACATGGTAAATCCAGAAGGAAAACGAATTAAACCGCACCTCCTGCAGATCGGACATTACCACAAAGGAGATTTAGCTTTACTTCGTGGAGTATACACTTTTCAGGCAGGAACCATGACTGCTGCAGATGAATTTCATGAAAATAAAAATTTAATGAATATGATGGGTTATTGGATTGTAGAAATGACTACTAAGAAAAATGGGGATATTGTTGCTTTAGAATCTCATTTTCAAAAACCATACGTTCCTCCAGAAAAATCGCCGAGAAGAGTTATTTTGGGAAGATAGAGTAAGAAATCTGACAAGAGAAGGGGTGTATACAGGTATATTCTTTTTTTTGATTTCAAACAAAACTCTTCAACCCAACTTGTTTTTCTTTTTCCTTGCCAAACACCCGTTCTGTGTGCGCTTTTAAGATTCCCAAGACTTGTTTTAAATATGGAGAAAAATTGTACTGTTCCGCCAATTGAAGTGAAGGTTGAAGATATTTTAACACGGAACCTTCAGTGATGGTGAATAATAATCGCGCACCACAAACTGCACACTTGCCCTGTAATGGAGGACGGCGGTATTTTTCGTTGCATTTCACACAGCGAAACTGTTGGCCAGAAAATTTTCTTAAATTCCCTTGGATGTCGCGGAGAAAGTGTCTCTGGATAACCAAACGAGCGACATCATCCATATCCACTGCGCGAACTTTACGTGCAATTTCCATTTGTCCAAAAAGTTTTTCCTGCATAGAAGGAAGAATTTTATATGCAGAACATTGCACGCCGGCATTGATATTTTCTGTAGGGTGTGTATATCCAAAACCCTCATATTGTAAAAGAGTATGTAATCTATCTCCCAATTGAGCAATTTTTTTCTGTTCTTTTCCGAATTTTACCTCCCATGGATTTTTCATTTGTAAAGCAGCCTCATACAATTCCAAAGGGTATCGCCATCCTACATCCAACCCATGTACTTGATCATCAACTTCTGTAGGATACAAAATAGAAGTAAGAACTAAAGGCGAATCCATGGTTTTTGCGCCACGCTTTTCAGGCAAATACTGTCGAGAAAAGTTAAGGAGAGCATCCATAAGCAACATGACGCAGGCTTCGTCACCGTCGCACTGCCTAGTGAGAAGAGAATTAGCTACCACTGTGTTTCCGTCCACATTCAGACAATAACTTTCTTCTGCAGAAAGGGTGTCTACAGAAATGATAGTATCGAACATTACTTTTGAAGTATACTCCTGAGCAATAGCTGATGCTTTTTTTGAACTTATTAATTGCTGGAGAATTCCTCTCTTTCTTGAAGAAATAAACTCAATATACTGAGAAAAAGTCTTCATAAAAATGCTTTGAATAATCCCTTTAGTAATTGTGAATGAAGGCACTGGTTTTCCTTTCTTAAAATAAAATTCGCGCACTTTTGGTCCAGGTAATTTAGTGTAAGTATAGTTTTTAACAAAAATTCCCATCTGACCAAAGACAAAATCAAGATCACGAAGTAATCCTTCACTTACTGTATCAAAAGTGGCGCGAAGAGTGCCAGAACTTACCGAGCCGTCCCCTTCAAAGTAACCAGATAACAAATACCCCAATTTCTCGTTCGGTAGATTAAGAAACGAAGGAGGAATTCTCTTTTCATATGCTGATGAACCACATTTTAAAATTGAAGTGAATAAGTGATACAAAATTCTGCTCGAGTACGTTAACCTATCTTTTTTATTTTCAGTAATCTTTAAACCGAAAAGCGCAGACATGTTGCTTTGCACAAATGATCTGATTTCTTGGTTTTCTGCTGCGATATAAACTTGGTAAAGCCTGCCAGGAACTTCTCGTGAATAGCCCTCGGCAATATAGAGCCCGATTATCTGCAAGAATTCTTTTGTCAGAGGAATAATTGGCGGAAGCACAACAGTGTCTCTTTTAGCAACAAGAAGCAAATTAGAAAAGTCAGTGATTATGCCCCGTTGATATAATTCTTTAACGAAAGCGATAGGATAAGAATCTCTGCTCGTATAATTGTCATACTCCCTCTTAGAGAAGTACTTTTTTGCTTCTTTTTTAATCCCTTCACATACGGTATTTACCCCCCTAACCATTACCCATTTCTGATCTGCCAGAGCTAAAAATAAATTTATTTCTGTATGGTCTTTTTTAGGAATTTTTAGGCGGTAAGGAATGGCAAGCGCGTCTTTTACTTTTAATTGACTTGCTAAAACTACTTTTGGTTTTCTTTTTTCATAAATAACTTGTTTGTGATTGCTTGTAACAATAAGTGTACGGCCAAGTTTAGTTCTTATTTTAACCAACGATTGTGGGGCGTGCTTCGTGAAGTTATTTACTCTGACTATATTGCATTCCATCCCAATTGTTTTAATTCCCTCTACGCACTTTTCTTTTGTCCCATACTGATCAACTATTTTATTTGGATTTATTTTTTCTACAATTTCACCAATTTTCTTAATTTCCCAAGCCCCTTTCTTGCACAAAGGGATGAAAGTGTCTTTATGAAAGCAGTCGCGCCTAAGCCCTGCATGGTACATAGGGTGCGCAAGCAGACCTTGTGTTTCAGAAAAACCAACAATTCTACCAATCAAACCGGCGGAGATGTGGGGGGCAAGGCCGATTACAAGATGACCTATAAGGTCTTCTTCTTTTTTTAAATTATAAAAAGGAGGAAGTTTGTAAAATTTTACAAGCAAGTCATCGATGAATTGCGCAACACGAAAAAGTACTCGAGGCGCCGATTCATCAAGAGAATTAAATCCTGGAAGAATAATATCTTGCGGTTTTAACTCAAGAATTTGGTCCACAGAAATCAAAGATGCGCCGTCTTTATCTTGGGTGTATCCTAGCACGTGTAATTTTTCAATGGAAGTCTTTACTTCTTTCGGCTTAAAATGAGTAAGTGGTAATTCGGTGGCATCGTAGCGAGTGGTTCCGTCTTTATTCACATAGATGTTATGTTTTGCCCGAAGAATACCTTTAGCAAGGTGTTCGACAAAATGATTTTTATTGGAAGTCCCACGAATTCCTTTCATGAGCTCAGGAGGCGGCTCAGAAAGCATTTTTAATGCGCTAGTGAGATAATGCGCAATGTTTAACTCCTGTTTTTTATAGGGTTTGCCTTTACCATGTCGACAAGTATCTTTCTCACAAAGACCACAATCACGACAATAATATCTTTTCTCTGTTTCGGCGGAGCATATTTCACAGCGAGGATAGATAGTTTCTTTTTTACAGGAAGGACAGAAAAGAGTTGGAAAAATACTGTTTACTTTCCCTGCTTTGCTTGCTGATTGAAAGCTTCTGAGTCTATCTCCTTCTTCACCAACGGGAAACATTACTTGCGGAGAACCCGTCATGGCACGCATCTTTGCTTTTTCTGGCCTTCCCATTCGCGCACCCACAAAGGTCCCCGCCTTATCGCGAAATGAAATGGGAGAAATGGCATTTATAAGAGAAAGACCATCTTTGAACTCTGTAGATCTTTCTTGGATTTTTAATGGTAATGCAAGGGAAGAGAGTTCTTCTTGGTGCGAGAAACCAAAACAAAAACTTAATACTTCCGCTTCTTGTTTCCATAGAACAATACTTTCTTTTCCAATAACTTCGTGCGGAATACCAAGGGCTTCCAAGACTTTTTTTCCTAGTTGATGGACTTCACTTGTAGTAAAAAAAGGAAGAATAATTTTTTGAATTTCCTCTTTATCTTCTTCTTTCTCTTTATCTTTCTCTTTATTTTTATCTTTTTTGATTTTTCCCTCTCGTAACCAAAGAATTAAGTTTATAATATCGTCCTTGGAAATGAGCTTCCAATAGTAAGTATATTCCGGATGTAAAGGAACAGATAGTTTTTCAGAGATTTTTTTTGTTACCTCCCATGAAGGCAGAGAACTAAAAGGCGCATAAATATATTGATGAAGGTCTGCTTCTTGTAGATCGAGAAAAACTGCAGCAAGGGCACATGAATTTGGCTGATCAGGAAATTCAGAAAACTTTTCGGAAATCGCTTTTTCTACATCGAGCGCCCACCATTCCGGACAATATCCTGCAGGGACGAGTAATTGGCCGTTTTCTGAAAAATCCCCATAATTAAATAAAATGTCACCTAAAAAAATAATTTCTTCTACACGACGATGAACTTGTTTTGCCTGCTCTTCGGTCTTGCATCGAAGCACGGAGCCGTCATCTAAACGAACGATCGGCCCATCTAATGCTTCGCAGAGAGTTATTGTTGCGGCTTTTCCTGGGCGTTCCATTTTTAATTGGGTGCCAATAGCAATATATTTGTCTAGGAGAATAAGTGTTGCAGGATGAAGCGCAGCTGCCGAAAAACCAGTCGCACGAGTTCTTCCGTAGCGAAGTCTAAAACCACCTACGGCAAGAGGATAAGTAAGGATCGGCCTGCCAGCAACAAGATCCATTAAAAAAGTATTATTTGGCTTTACTGTTACTGTTTTTCCAAGCTCAGGGAGATCACTTCCTTTTTTGACATGTTTTGCATGGATTTGCTCTTTAAGTTTGATGAAATCGTTGAGCCAGTCCCATTCGAGACCAAAATCCTTCCCCCATTTAGAAAGTCTTTTCCACAATTTTGGTGCTTTTTGTGATAAGCCTTCGGCAATTACTAACGCCATACCTCCTCTGATTTGGTTTGTTTCAATGCGGGGAAGATCACGATAGGTAAGCACCTCTATACGCTCCGTAGGATCTCCATCAACTTCTACTGGCAGGTGAGAGAGAAGAAATTTTAATTCTTCATTAGAAGGGCGGTATTGAAGATTGGTGACTCTTTCATGGTAATCATTGATTTCTAGCGTGTTACGATTCACCTCTTGCTCCGTGGGATCATAAGGGGCATACCCCATTCGAATACGAACATAATCGCCAAGAATGACCGAGGTTGATGCTGCAGTACCTCCTGCGCCCCGAATAGGGCCAGCATATTGTAATGCAAAATATTCTTTACCGTCCTTTCTTTTTTTTATTTTAAGACCGATAAAACCTTCAAGAGGAGCAGAAACAATACCTAAGGTAAGATATGCGAAACCAACGCGTATTCCTATTTCCATTGCTTCTCGCTTGTCAGCAAATGAACAAAATTTTTCTTGAGCAACTTCAACAGCAATAGTAAAACCTACTCGCCAATCTAATAAACCATATTGTTGTTCAATTTCTATAATCCGTTGTGTAAGCGGGGTATTTACTAATTGAGGAGCAACAACTGAAATTAAACCAACTACTCTTTCAGCCATATTTTTTGCCAGAGGGATATTTACTTCAGGTTCGGGATCTAGTCCTAATTTTCTAGCTGCTTCTGCTGCAATGTAGCATTCTTTTGTTTGTTGTTGCAATTGAGAAAAATAGTCCTTAAGGGGTTGTGAGGCGATGATTTCCATGGTAAAGAGTATTTCACTTTATTGACATGACGCGTGTTACTGAAAACGCATAATTTTTGTTTCGCGAGTTTTTAAATTCACAAGAGGAACGCGAGCAGGTTCTGGATCATGCCCTAATTTTTCCTGAAATGAGGTTTTGTCCTGCCAGCAACTGCCACTGATAAGCGTAACCCCTTTGTAATTTGCAACACAACAATAGTGGATATGTCCCGTGGCAAAAAAATCAGGAATTTTTTTAATGAGTAAAGGATCCTCTTTATGTCCTGGATAGTAAGGCGTTGAACGAAACGTCGGCGCAAGGTGTCTTCGTTTTAAAAGAAATTTCATAATCAAATCTGCGCGATGATACCCGCCGCCAAGGCGGATAGAATCTACATTTGCTACATAATAATCAAAACTATATCCGTGATAGAGAATGACATCAAACCCAGAGAAAGTAGGGGTTTTTCCTATAGTGACAAGTGAAGGATTACTTACAAGAGTAACATGAGGAAGTTCAGTAAGTTTCCCAATATATTCTTTATAAAATGCTGGCTGAGGTTCAGCGAGATGTACTACATCATGATTTCCCGGGCACATGATTATTTGTTTATCATGAGGGATTTCATTGAGAAGAGAAGATACTTCGTGGTATTGGGCTTTGATGTCTGTAACTGCAAGTTCCTCTTCTTGAGAAGGATAAATCCCCACCCCATCAACAACATCTCCGGAAATTAAAATATATTTTACTTTTTGTGCAACTGCTTTTTGTTGTTCATTACCTAAGTTTCCTTTGAGCCATTCTAAAAATTTTTGAAATGGTTCTCTAAGAAATAGTTTTGATCCGATATGAAGGTCTGAGAGAAAAATAGCATACTCCTCTTTTTCTCCTTTTTTAAGTTCTCCAACTGGAATGTCCGGCCACACTAGCTGTTCTGCAAAAACAATGGTCCCTTGATGCATTCCTTGAATTCCCACCACTTCATCTAAAACCAAATCTTTAGCTAAAGCAAAAAGTTCTTTTTTTTCTTTCGAAACGAGAAGAGAAATGATTCCAGTAGGATCTTCAATTTTGAGAAGAAGATTTCCATTCTTAGTGATGTTTTTTTCTTGAACAAGTCCGATAAAAGATACGGTTTCTTTTTCTTTTTTCTGAAGAATACGATGAATGGGAAGTGGTTGTTGAAGTTCTTGTCTTTGTCTAAGAATAGATTCCAAGTAATGATAACGTGAAATGAAGAGGGAAGTGAAATCTTTTATTTCGTAATCTTTTGGAATGTTTTGGTGAGAAATGACTATGGAAACTTGAGGAGTGATTATTTTTATTCGAGGTAGAAGTGGATCTCCCAACAGAGAAGTCCCTTTTTTAAGAGAAATGGTAGTTTCTAAGAAGTCCTCTTCAGAGGAGAAGTTTTTTTCAGGAAAATGAGAAATAGGGTTGTTTGGAATTTCTACGGAAGTAGAAGTAGAAGTAGAAGTAGAAGAACTGGAAGAAGCAGATACTTGCGAGGTAGATTGTAAAGAAAGAGTAGTGTGTTGGATTTTTTGTAAATGACTTTGATATAAGCCATCGTCTCGTTCTTTCTCAACAGCAACACGATAATAATCCATTTCGTACCAATCTATAATAAAAGGATCGTGATATAATACTTGGAGGTAATCCTCATTAAGAACTAACAAGTCCTGTTCGTCTTGAAGTTTTTCTGTAAGTGATTGTTCTATTTTTTTATGAAGTACTTCTTTATTGACAAGTATTCCTTTTTCAAATAAAGTAGAAATAAGTTCTTGTTCTATTGTTTCTGTGTTTTTTGTGTTTTCCATATTCGGAGCAGATGTAAATTATAATAAATCAAATAAGTTATGAGTTAAGTAATTTGAAGTGATTTTTCTAAAAGTTCTTTGAGTTTTACTACAACTGGTTCTTCTATAGATAGTGAAATTTCACGAGTTCTACCATACCTTCCTTTTGATATGATTTTTGCGCGAATAAGCCCAAGCATATCTAATTCTGCTAAGATATCAGACACTCTTCGCTGCGTAAGAACATTATACTTGACTTGGCGACAGAGTTTTTGATATACTTCATAAATTTCTCCCGTAAATAGTTGTTTCTTTTGCATATAAAATAGAAGTAAAGCATAGAGGACCAACTGAAATTGCTTTGGCTGATGAAGTGCTCCACTGATGATTTTATCTGTTTCTATTTTGCGTTCGGCTTCGTCGAGATGTGAAATTTCAAGATGAAGAGAATTAGAACGCTCAGCTAATTCACCAGAAACACGCAATAAATCTATTGCTCTACGCACGTCCCCATGATCTCTTGCAGCGTAAGCCGCGCATTTTTCAATAACCCCGGGTAGTACTACTTGAGGAAAAAAAGCTTCGCTGGCACGGCGCCTAAGAATTTCTTGGATTTGTAAAGCATTATAAGGAGGAAAAATGAGTTCCTCTTCAGACAAGCTACTTTTTACACGCGGATCAAGATGTTCTGAGAAAAATAAACTATTAGAAATACCAACCAAACTTATTTGTGAGTGTTTAAGCTCTGTGTTGATTCTTGTGAGATTATAAAGAATCTCGTCCCCTATTTTTTTTGTCAGGTGGTCTATTTCATCAAGAACAAGTAAAAGAACATGTTTTTCTTTATCAAGAACGCGGTAGAATACAGTGTATATTTCATCCGTAGGAAGCCCCGTTGCGGGAACTTCTTCATCGTAGCATTTAATTAATTGTGCCAGAAGACGATATTCTGTATCTGCAACCCGTTTAAGCTTACAGTTGATATAAATACAGCGAAAAGGGAGATTATTCTTTTTAGCTACTTCCGCCATAGTACGCAGGGTGTGCCGTAAAGAAAGAGTTTTGCCAGTTCCAGTTTTACCATAAATGAACAAATTAGACGGTTTCTCCTGCCGCAACGAAGGGGCGAGGATTTGTGCTACTTCTTTTAATTGTTCTTCACGATAAATAATTTCTTTAGGAAGGTATTGGGAAAGCAATGCCTCTTTTTTCTGAAAAAGAGATGTTTTCTCTAGAAACTGTTCAAAAAAGTTTTGAAGTTCAGACATATCGCCTCTTTGTGTATGACGTATCCCTACACCCCCCTTGATTTCCTATGGAAAGTTGTTTTGGATTTAAATTTGTTTCTTGGTAAATCTAATTTTATATAATTCTTTAGGTTCTTGTTAATAAACTCTTCTTCAGAGAGAGATAGATTTGGGAAAATCTAGCTAAAGAAGGTTACATTGCAGATGGAAAAACTTTTTGAAAGTTATACAGTTGGAAAAGCAAAGATCCTGAGTAAGTAATTCCGATATTTTTGTCGCAGTTTAGGTGTTTTTGCGAACATATTTCTTTTACTTTTGTTTTGTTTTAAGACAGATAGTAATAGTAATAGTAATAGTAATAGTAATAAGTGTAACAAAGGTAGTAAAAGTAGTAAAAGTAGTAAAAGTAGTAATAGAAATGAAAGTGTGAAAGTAAGCAGAAACAAGAATATGCTGTTGATTTACTTTAATAATAATAAAAACATTTTTTTAGTTTTTTTTCTATTTCTCATTTTTAAGCTTATTTTTACAATAATAATAATAATTTCTATATAGAAAATAAATAATAATAATAATAATAAGAAGAATAAGAACAAGAATAAGAATAAGAATAAGAATAAGAAGAAGAAGAAGAATAAGAAGAAGAAGAAGAATAAGAAGA
>JACPNC010000091.1 GCA_016185685.1 Candidatus Woesearchaeota archaeon
CTATTTTAAGACAAAGACTAGCTCGTCTGGTAAGGAAAACGTGTGCATTTTCAAAAACATTTGAAATGCACGAGATAGTTATTAGGTGGTTTATTCAACAATACAACGAGGACATATTATCAGTTACTTGTTAACACTGCCGGAAAAACAGTTTTAGTGGAAAGTTTTGCGGTATGGTGTCCCGTTTGCACTAAACAACAGCAGGAAATTAAGAAATTACATCAAGAAGTACGAGAAGCAGTTATTTCTATTTCTTTAGACACTGATCCTAATGAAGATAACCAAAAAGTATTAGAAGCAGTCAATGAACGTGGTTTTACTTGGAGGTTTGCTGTTTCTCCTCCCGAACTCACCAAAGCATTGATTCAAGAATTTGGTTCTGCAGTAGTTAATGCTCCATTCGCCCCAATAATTCTTGTCTGTGAGGATCAATCAGCCCGATTCCTTGGTAGAGGAGCGAAAAGCGTGGAAGAATTAAAAGCAGAAATTAAACGAGGCTGTTGAGGTGATGATGGGAATAGTAGATTTTCTAGGTTCTTTTGCTTTGGGATTGCTTACTCCCCTCACTGCAGTATGTGTTCTCCCTTTATACCCAGGTTTTTTAGCCTATGTAGCTCACCAATTTTCAGGAAAAGCAACCAAAAAACAGTATGCGTTATTGGGATTGGTTATCACACTCGGCGTTATTTTATTCATGTTTTTATTAGGAATCCTCTTTACAACTCTTTGGCAAGTTTCTCTCACAAAAATTATTGGCATCGTTTCACCGGTTGCTTTTGGTATTTTAGCAATAATTAGCATTCTGCTTATTTTTGATTTTGATTTAGGAAGATTCCTCCCAAGAATACAGGTTAAAATCACTAAAAAACCATTGGTCAGTGCTTTGGTCTACGGATTTTTCTTTGGTGCTATTGTTATTCCCTGCAATCCAGGATTTGTAGCTGCTTTTTTCGCCCGGGCGATATTATTAAGCGATCCTTTCACCAGCATATTTCATTTTCTTTTCTTTGGATTAGGATTAGGTTTTCCTTTGCTCATGTTTTCTCTCATTTCTGCAAATTGGAGTTCAATTATAATTCGGTTTGTGACCAAACATAAGACATTTATCAACAGAACTGCAGGAGTAATCATGCTTCTTATCTCTCTGTATTACCTCTTTTTTGTTTTTCAGATTCTTTGATTACATCTCCCTAATTTCTACTTTTCCTTTCTGCGCGCGGATAATATATTCTTTTTGTTCCTGCAGTTTTGCTAATTGAGTGACAAATTCCGGCAAAAGAACGCGTTCGCCGCGAAACTGCAGTTGAGCAACAATTTCTTGAATTAACATATCTTTTCCAAGATCCTGCAACACTTCTTGTGCCACATTTTTATTTTTTTTCTTCAATGCTTCTTCTGTCTTTGCATAAAAAAATTTTGCAATTTCATCAGCAAGAGAAAGAGAAGACACTTTTTGTAATCCTTGCAAACCAGGAGAAATATTTGCTTCAATTACAACTGGCCCTAAAGGACTTTCAAGAATATCCACGCCGCACACTTCTGCGCCTAATGCCTGTGCTGCAGCAACCGCAATCTTAGCTGTTTTTTGCTCAAGCTGAACTGCAATTCCAGTTCCCCCGGCATGAATATTCGCCCGCTGCTCGCCAGGCTTTGCTTTTCTGCGCATAGCAGCAATTACTTTATCTCCCACCACTAATGCACGAATATCTGTTCCTTCCGTTTCTACATATTCCTGCACTAACACGGGTTGTTTCAGAACCCCCATCGCATCTAACAAAGCAGAAGCAGAGCTGGGCGATTCAGCAAACATAACCCCTTTTCCTTGTGTACCTTCAGGAAATTTCATGACCACCGGATAATTTACTTTTTTCAGAAGCTCTTTCGCCGCATCTATTGTTGAAGAAACGTATGTGCGAGGCATAGGAATGTGATGCTGTTGTAAAGCAAGATGAGTTAATAATTTATGATGAACAATGGTGAATGCGCTTGCTTTCAAAGGCATATACGGAACTTTTCCTTCCAGCAGTGTAACAAGAGAACCTAACAACTGAGCATAACGAAAAGAGCCTTTCACATAAACACAGTCATACGAAGACAACGGTTGTCCTGCATACCAAACTCCTGCCTCTTTTCCAAGAGTCACTTCAATCTGTTTTAACTCTAACATATCTACGCTAGAAAAATAATTTTTCATCGCTTCTGCCACCAATACTGAACTTTGACTTCCAAGAGAGATAACTGCTGCTTTCATGAGACATTCCTCAGCGGATCTATAAGAAAAGCTCCTTTTTTCAAAATATTTTGACCAATCAGTACAGGGAAAGTCATATGGCTTCTATCAGCAAGAGTAAACTCTTCTTCAATAATGTGAGTATTTAATTTTATTTTTAGAAGTACCATGGGTCTGCGCTTCACACCAGATGCAGATTTAATGAGTCTTGTTTTCGTACTTGGCGACAGCCCTAATTTTCCTGCTAAAGAAATATCTAAAGAAGACTTAGTCGCACCAGTATCAATACGTCCAACTACTTGTTCTTCTTTGCCTGAAGGGCCTTGAAGAGTTACTTTTGCGGTTAAACCTAAGACTGTTTTCTCAATTTTCTCTTTTTTCTCTATTTTTTCTAATTTCTCCATTTTTTCTTTTTTCACAATTCTTTCTACTTTTTCTACTTTTCCCATATAGTAAACACACAAAATATTTGTAATGTTATTTGTGCGTTTACTATTAGTAACTGCATTACTATTGTACAAAAATTTAATGCAGTTACTATATCAGAAAGAAAATAGAGGCAGCGTATATAAAGATTTTTAAAAATAAAATGCCTCGGCCGTGCAAAGGCACTCCATTCATCTGCCCAGATATTGGGCAATCATTATCTCGATTCAGTATGTTGAATTCAGATGTAGGAAGAGGAGTAAAAGCTGCGGTGAAGTTTTTGGTGTAAGAAATTATCCCTTGGCGACAACAAGCGGGTAAGGTACGATGGTCGTAACAGAGGCTTTACGCTGTAGAAATATTTTTAAATGCTTTTTAATGCATTGAAAATATGAGCGAGAAATTGCTACAAATAACGCCAGAAGAGATACATATGAAGATTATTAGCGAGAATCACTACGTACAAGATTTTAAATCATATGAACGAGAACTAGTAAATTTTTTAATTGAAGATGCCTTTGAGAACCAGAAACAGAAATTGTCTGTAACTTTCTTGTGGTTTTATCAAGATCGTCTGGTCTCTTACATCACCCTCCTCAATGATAAAATTAATTTAACACCTCAACTTAAAGAATTTTTTACTCAAAAAGGTGTTCTTTACGGGACTTTGCCGGCATTGAAGATTGGCAGACTTTGTGTTGATGATCGATTTATGAGAAGAGGTTTAGGGAAGTTGATGATATGGTCTGCCATTCAGACTGCTCAGGAAATAAACAAAAACAAATCCGGTTGCAGATTTCTTACTTTAGATGCAAAGCGTAATAAGGATACAAAAAAAGACCCCTTAAACTTTTACCTTAAAATGGGATTTAAAACCTTAAAAGAAGAACATAAAGGAACTACCCCGATGTACCTTGATTTAAAATTTATTGAGGAAAGTTAAATTTAGCTTTCATTGCCTCTCGTAGGGTTTTAATGCGTGCAGGAGAGGGATTTCTCTGCTCTTCCATCACTTCACGTATAAACCTTTTTGCATCTTCTCCACGTAATGTAGGTGTCGCTTGTATTGGTTTTGCCATGTGTTGATGTAATGAAAGGTACTATAAAAAGTTATCTCTCATTTGTAATTGTTTAGCTTTACGAAGCTGAGTACTGGCAAGGCCAAGA
>JACPNC010000092.1 GCA_016185685.1 Candidatus Woesearchaeota archaeon
CTTAACGCCGGGGTAGACAAAGGTTCTTGATATCTCTCCTTTTGGGCCTTTCAGTCGTAAGGTATCGTTTTCAAATTTTGCGTGCACGTCTGCGGGAAGTACAATTTCTTCAGTGAGATCTTGTTTCATGGTTTAGTAGCAATAGGCTAAGAGCTTTCCTCCAGTTCGTTCTTGTTTTGCTTGCATATTAGTCATGATTCCTTTGGGGGTAGATACTACCAACAATCCAAAGTCTTTTGCAGGAAGATATCGTTTTTCCCATTTTTCGAAAGTGGTATGTTTTGTTGAAAATCTGGGTTTTACCACCCCACATTTATTGACATTTCCTAGTAAATTTACTTTTAAGACTCCTCCTTTCCCATCTTCAACTAGTTCACAGGAACCAAGATATTGGTGTTCTTGCAAAAGCCCTAAAATTCTTTTCATCAATGTTGATGCGGGTTTAATCTCTACTTCTTTCTTACCCACGCGTTCTGCATTCATGATTTTTGCCAATGCTGCTGCTAAAGGATCGTTGAACATAGTTTTCACCTAGTTGTCGTATTTGTTATTATCGTATTCGTTATTATATTTTTCATGGTATTTTCCATTGCAAAGTTATTTTCGTTTTTCATCATTTTTGTCTTAACTATATTTCTTAAACCCAATGTTTTTTGCGATATCACGGAAACACTGTCTGCAAATATGTAATTCGTATTTGTTGATATGTGCCCCATTTCTGCCACATTGTTTACATTTTCGAAGGGCAATCCCACAAGATCTTTCTTTTGGTTTATTATGTTTAAGATAGATTGCTTTTTTGACTGGCTTAGCATTCAGTTGCTTAAACATTTTCCGATAATCGCTTGTAGTCATTTTATTGGACTTCCACCCCTAAATTTTGTACGAAAGTAATCGCTTCTCCTTTAGTAATGAGATGTGTTTTTCCGATTATTGTGTTTTTTATTCTACGATGTTTAATTCTATACCCTGGCCGTTCCAGAGTAACTGCTACTTCTAATCCCATTATCTTTAATTCAGGGTCATACTCCAATCCGCTAATGTCAATATATTCTGGAATTCCAAAAGAAAAGTTTCCTCGAAGGTCAAAGTTTCTTTCGGAAAGTTTCATTTCTTTTGCTGCCAACAATCTACGAAGCAATACTTCTGTATCTTTACGCAAAGTCACTTTACATCCGATGGCAAGGCCTGGACGCAGTCCCCATGCTGGGATTCTCTTTTTTGAAAGGGTAGCTACCGGTTTCTGTGAAGATATTTTTTCCAGGAGTTTAAGTCCCCTTTTTAATTGTTCCTCACTCTTTCCTACTCCTATATTTAATGTGACTTTTGCTATTTTTATCTGCTTTAAAAGATGAGCGGTATGTTTCAGTTCCGGTTGTTTTTTAGGAGCCATAGTGCGTGTGATCTATTTGTTTTTGTTTTTTAATCTTTTTTAGGTTGTGTTTTTAATTCTTCTTTCTCTTCTTTTTCCTGTTTTTTAACCACGGGGAAATCTGATGGAAGGACGAACAAATAATTTTTTAGTGTTTCAATTTGCTGATTATTTCGAAGATACGTTGCTTGATTTCCACGAATTTCTTTGACTATGCCTACGTCCCCTCGGTGTTTTCCCCTGAGTAAAAATGCTGTAACTCCTGTTTTTAATGGAAGTACTTGGTTTATTTTTCCATCAGGAATATTTCGAAGGACACTATCTCCTAAAGCAACTGGTTGAGTGGTCAACATGTTTTTCCCATCATGAAAGTGTAATTGTACTTTGCCTCCACGTACCATACTTTTACCTACTACTTTTGCTACTTTTTGAGACGTCCATGAAGAAGGCAATTCTTGTAAAACTACCCTTCCTTTTCTGTCAAAAACGGCGATAAATGATTCTTTCGTTTCTTGTAATGTAAGGACATCAAACAATCCTACCTGGATATTGCTTTCTTGTTGACGTTTTCCATCTACTAATACTTGTGTGTGATGCAAAATTTTTTTTACTTCTGCAGCTGTTGCAGCAATTTTTAGGATATCTCGCAAAATTATTCCTAGAGGCAATCCTGACTCTAATGCATGTCCGGATGATTTTGGACGAATAACAAATGTGCGTTTTTTTCTATCAATGTCCCAAGATCGGGGTGCTGCATTTCTTTTCAGGTGTTTTTTCATGGTTTTGTTTTCTTCTTAGGAGTTTTTTGTTCTTTACTTTCTAGTTTCTTTTTTCTGCGTTGATCTTCCAAAACTAAGCTGACAAGCATTAATTGAGGTGCGCGTAAAGGGCAAGGAATTTTTGTGCCATCTTTTTTAACAATAGTGATTCCTTCTGCAAAGATTTTACCATGCAAGAGATCAACACGTTCAACTGTTGCTTCTCTCTTTGCAAATTGTCCTCGAAGGACGCGAACTTTATCTCCTTTTCTTACTTGGAGATTTCTTTTTCCATATTTTTGGCGAAGTGCTGGAGCAAGATGCACATGCAATAATTTTTGTTTATGGTGCAATGGTGCAGTATACAAGTACACTCGCTGTTTTCTTGGTTGAGTACTGTGTTTCCATGCAGGGGAAAATGTTTTTTTTTCAGTTTTCATGTTCTTTTGTGATTATTTTAATTTTGTAGATTTTTTCTATTTGCCTACACCATACTTCCGGCAACTACGGAAATGACTTCGCATTTTCTAGTTGCCTACACCATACTTCCGGCAACTTTTGCAACTGCCGGCCAACGTTCAGCTACTTCTTTTGCAATAGGGCCTTTAAAGATAGTTCCTTTTGGATTTCCTTTCATGTCTTTTAGTACGACGGCAGCATTGTCTTCAAATTGAATACGCATCCCATCAGGGCGACGATATTCTTTTTTCTGACGAACGATTACAGCAGGAACTACTTGTTTTCTCATATCTAATTTTCCTTTTTTTACTGAAGCCATTACCAAATCGCCAACACCGGCAGCTGAAAGTCTTCCCCTCACTGTCTTATGTCCGATAACGGAAAAAATACGTATTACTTTTGCTCCTGAATTATCGCAGGCAGTAACCCATGCCCCTACAGGAAGAGGTTTTGTCATATGCGCTTTTACTGCTTTCATGCTTTACCTCCTTCCGCTCGTCCAATAATAACGTGATGTTTGGTTTTGCTTAATGGTTTAGTTCTTGCAGCAACAACTTCTTCGCCAATCTGGGCATTAACACATGCTGGATTATGTACACGAAGGCGGGATCTGAGCAGCGTATACCTCTCGTATTTTGGTACGTATTTACTTCTGTTCCATTCTAAAGTGGCTGAACGATTACTATCCTTTTTGATTACTACTCCTTGAAAGAGTTCGTTTTTTACTAATAATTCCCCGTGAAAAGGGCATTTTCTATCTTCACAGGCCTTTTGCGGGGCTTTCCATCCTAAAGCTTCTTTACGTGATTCTACCATTTTTTATTTCCTTGTTTTTATTTTTTGTCTTTGTTTTTTTTATTTTATTTTTATGATTTAATTTCAATCGTTTCTTCAGGGAATCCCAAAGCAACCAGCGCGGCTTTCATCCTTGCTTTGTGGTCACCTTGTAATTCTATTTGCCCGGTTTTTGCGGTTCCTCCGCAGGCAAATTTATTTTTGAGTGTTCTGACGGTTTCTTCAATGTTGGCTTCTTTGCCAATTCCACTGACGATAGTATATTTTTTTCCGAATTTTTTCTTTTCTATACTTACGGTTATTTTTTGCTGTTCCCGTGCAATAAGCTCACACACACACAAATCTTGTGGCAAGCCACATTGATTGCAAACGCCAACCATCTTCTTTACGCCTGCACCCCCTTCTGGGCCAGCAAAGTGTGAATGCGGGCAATCAGTTTTTTAGTTTGTTTGAATTTTCCTGGATTAGGTGCAGAAGCACCTGTTGCAAATTGTACGCGCATTTTCATGAGTTCTTTTCTTGCTTCAGGTAATTTTGCAGCAAGATCTCGTGCTGAAATTTTTTGTAATTCTTTGGCAATTTTCATGCGCTTTCCTCAGTGTTAGTTTTTTCTTCATTATCTTTAACGGCGACTGCATCTTTTTCTTCTTCTGGTAATTCCTGAGTGAGAGATTGTTGTTTTTCTTCTGCTTTTTTCTTACTTGTTTTTTTTGGTGAGGAACTTTTTTTCTTCCCTGTTCTTTTCTTACTATTTTTCTTTTTTTCTGCATCTTCGGATATTTCTTCTACTATTTCTTGCGGTTGTTCAAGGATATCTATACGATCTGGCAATTGTACATCCGGAGGCATAATAGCTACTTTGATGCCAATAATACCACTTTTTAATAATGCGCCCATCTGTGCTTTGCGTACTCCTTCCATGGAGATTTCACCGCACTTTTTCAAATACCCTTGATAAAATCGCCAACTGGTTGCTCGTGAACTAGGGATTTTTCCGGAAAGGATAATTTCTACTCCTAATGCTCCTGATTTCATGACATTTTCCATTGCTTTATGGCCTACGCTCTTAAATCGTGCAGATCCAAACCGTTCCAATGAACCAGCTATACGTTCTGCTACCAGAGTAGCATCGAGGAAAACATCTTTCACTTCAGTAATCTCTATTTGAGGATTTTCTAAATGAAATCGTTTTTTTAATGTTTTAGTCAAGTCTTTAATATTCGCGCCTTTTGAACCTACAATTAAACTTGGTCTGCTGGTGGAAATGATTACTTTTTCACCCAACGGGATTTTTTTTAACTTGATTTGTGAAATGCCTCCCTTTGGAAAAGAGCTTTCAATGTAATTCTTAA